>NZ_CP159829.1:447500-747500 GCF_047730065.1 Candidatus Njordibacter sp. Uisw_058 | reverse complement strand
GGGCATAAATTCCTGTCTCGTGCACTACCCCTTCTGAACTGGTGGTTAAATGATCCTGCAGCCATTGTTGGGCATGTGTCCATAATAGATCAGCATCATCGCATTGAGGTATCTCAGATAGCATAGGATCAATCATACGTTTTTCAAATCCCATGCGCTCAAGCCTCTGGAAAACCTTAAGCCCAGCCGCATTGGTAAAAGTATGGTTCTGATTTGGACTCTGAATCATTTGTTGCTCTACCAACAAGCGCAAAAGACCCATTTCCTTTTCCATGCGTATCATATTGTCATTGCTAGGAGCCTGATGATTAAATGATGCTGTAGGATTTTTGGCAGTTCGTGGTCGATTTAATTCAGCTGCAACCTTGACTGATGAAGCTGAACTTTGATTGGGGTTTTGGTTTGGGTTTTGGTTTCGTTGTGACTTAATGCGGTCTAAATTAGCACTAAGGCGATCAGAAAAAGCTGAACTGCGCTGCGCTGTTAAGCGCTTTTCGTCAAAGTCGATGGCCGCTACAATTTCAACTTCGCCAGCAATTTTTGTATTTGACAAAATGACGGCACCATCACCTAGAGTCTCCTTAATCATGGCAAGAGCTGTACGTGTGTCTTTGGCTAAAACGCGCTTCATTTTCATCTTCAATCAACCTTAATGCTTTTAGTTATACTCTACTGGTGCTTGCGCATCCACTAGGGGCTGTTGTTCTATAGTCGACACCACTTGAATGCCTTGTTCGTCTGGTATTTCGTTGTAGCCCAGTATGACTAAACCTGGAATACGGTTTTTAACCATTTTAGCTAACCAAGGACGGATGCCTGGAGAGACCACTAACACTGGAGGAATACCCTGTTCGGCGAGTCTTTCGCTGGTATCTTGCAGGTTACCTAACAACTGTTCTGCTAGGTTGGGTTCTATGGCTAAGCCGTGTTCTTTGCTTTGCTGTAATATGTTATGCAATTGTTGTTCCAATCCGGCATCTAATGTCATAACGGATAGATCACTCCCGACTTGAGTGAGTTGCTGCATCATCATACGGCCTAACGCTGGACGCACTGCCGCTGTCAAAACGTCAGGATCCTGACTTCTATGAGCCTGTTCTGCCAGAATTTCGACGATTGTGCGAATATCCCTTACCGCCACGCCTTCAGCTAGAAGATTTTGTAATACTTTAGCCACGACACCCACTGACAATTGAGAAGGCACGACTGCTTCAACCAACTTAGGAGCCGCTTGTGACAGTTGGTCCATCAATTGCTGAGCTTCGTCGTGGCCCAGTAATTCGTGAGCGTTATCATGTAAAACTTTATTCAAATGTGTTGCAAGAGCTGTCGCACCGTCCACCACTGTATAGCCCATAGACTGGGCATACTCTCTTTGGGATGTATCAATCCACAAGGCATCCAGTCCAAAGGCTGGATCTTGTGTTGGAATACCCTCGAGACTGCCGTGGGTTCCACCAGGGTTAATTGCGAGGTCCTTGCCCATCATCAACTCTCCCTGGCCACGGGTCACGCCATTAATATTAATATGGTATTGATTAGGCGATAGATCTAGGTTGTCCCGAATGTGCACTGATTGCACCAAAAATCCAAGTTCGTGTGAAAGTTTTTTACGCACGCCTTTGATGCGTTGCATTAACGCGCCACCTTGGCTTTTGTCAACTAAGGGAATTAATGCATACCCCACTTCCAAGCCAATCATATCTAGCTGTGGAATATCTTCCCACGACAGGTCTTTTGACTCTTGATCTTGCTGCTCCTGTACCGGGTCCACAACCTCGGGCTTGTCATCCTGTCGAGAACGTTTTACAGCTAAGTATGCAAAACCACCAGTAATTGTGGCTAACAATAAAAATATGAAGTGAGGCATACCTGGAATAACACCCAACAAGGTCATAATGCCGGTAACGACAATAAGTGCTTGAGGGCTACCTAATTGGCTCACCACTTCGCTCGACATGTCTGAGGTCGAGGTGACGCGGGTCACAATGATCGCTGTAGCAGTGGCAAGCAATAAGGAAGGAATCTGAGCTACTAGACCATCGCCAATGGTTAATAAAACATAGGTTTCTGTGGCTTCATTAAAACTCAAACCATGGGTACCCATACCAATAGCAAGGCCGCCAATAAGGTTAATGAGCAGGATCAGAAAACCTGCGATTGCATCGCCTTTCACAAATTTACTGGCACCATCCATTGAACCATAAAAATCCGCCTCTGCCGTCACATCTGCGCGCCGTTCGCGGGCTTCATCTTGCGACAGTACACCGGCATTTAGGTCGGCATCAATCGCCATCTGTTTGCCAGGCATGGCATCCAAGGTAAAGCGGGCACTGACTTCTGATACACGGCCTGCACCCTTGGTCACTACAAGAAAGTTGATAATCATAAGAATAGAAAATACGATGATACCCACCACATAATCACCACCAATGACGAAATCACCAAATGACTGAATAACCTGACCCGCTGCATCGGTGCCCGTGTGACCTTCAACGAGAACAATCCGGGTCGATGCTACGTTTAATGCCAAACGTAGTAAAGTTGCAAATAATAGGACCGAAGGAAAGGATGAAAAATCTAATGGCCGCATGGTGTTAATAGAAATCATTACAATGACTAGGGCAAGGGCAATATTGAGGGTAAAAAATAAATCTAACAAGAACGCAGGCAGTGGAACCACCATCATTAAGATGATCAGCAGAACCAACATAGGGATTAATAACCCCGTCAAATGTTTGACATTGATTTGATCCTTCACGCTTATAACTTGTGAAAAATTCATAATAACTTGGACCCTAAAGTAAAAATAAAAAACTAATCATTTGTTTTTTATCGATTATTTATATTTATCTGTTAACTTTCAATCAATGGTGTCGATAAGAAGTCACATGTCACTGGACTCATCAAAACATCACTATGTATGGATAAAAGCAATAACAGTGCCAACATTCGCTTACTTTAAACAATTAATTATCAATCATGCCTAAAGTCTGCAAGGGCGGGGTCGATAATATGTTTATAGACTCAGAGGAAATAAACATGACCGTTCACATCACCCAAAAACTCCGCCTTCTAGTTATTGCATTAACAGCCTTTACCCTAGGGGGTTGCACTTTATCCATGACGGGTATCCAAACGCCTGCAGCTGAAGTCAATACGCCGATCTACCAAAAGGAAGTGATCATTTCCACAGGCTATGCCAACATCAGTGCACAAAAAAGTAAAAGCCCAGCCCAACAACGGCTGATGGCTATACGGGTGTCTAAACTAGACGCCTACAGAAACCTAACAGCACAGGTCTATGGTCAAAACATTAATGCATCGAGCACTGTGGCAGATATGGTACTTGCAAGTGACACCATGCGTGCGCATGTGGAAGGGGTTGTATACGGCGCCAAGGTTGTCAGCATCAACCCAATAGGCGATGATAGCTATGAAACTAAGCTGGAATTAGAACTAGACACTATGCAGGAACTTAGACGAGTTTTTTTAGTGGCTAGATAACTCCCTTTACGGTTATCTCATGAAACAATTAAACCATCCACAGCGCACCAGCACTATCATCTGCGCCGTGTTAACAGGGCTAGTCATTAGCCAATTAAGCCTAGCGGAGCAAGACCCAACGCCGAAGCTTATCGTGTCTGGGCAGGCGGTAGTGGCTGATGGGGGTATTGAAAGTGCCATAGCAAGAGCCACACTTGATGCTCTGCGCTCCGCAGCTACCCAACGCCAAGGCCAAATGACTAGCCAAAGTATAGTCAGTTCAGATGGCCAACTGACGGAAAATATCAGGCTCAAAACCAGCTTAAACATAAGTCGAATGGACCTATTGGAGCAAATCGAAGTCCAGGGTGTAGTCACAGTGAAGCTCGCCTTAGAACTTGATGAAGGCACAAAAGATTGTCCTTTGCCCCAATTAACCCAAGTGGTGACAACAGACTTAGCCACACCACCCAACGACAGCAGCTATCATCAAGTAGACATTAATCAATTACTACTCGACACCGAAGCGCAATTTTCTAGCCTGGCAAAAGGAGGAAATTTTGTTACTCATCGGATTAACCCAGCGCTTAATACTTATCAAACAGCATGGCTTGCCTCTGAGGCTTATAATCAAGCTGACTATCATTTGGCTATCGGTGCCCAGTGGTTGTCCACACCTACGATTGAGCCGGAACCTAGTGGCCTAGGCAGTCTAATGAGTTCATTGAATGGGCTACAAGATCAATCCCCTAACCTAATGCTAACTGCCACTTTTTCAAGTCCCTATGGTGCTGATATCGACTTGCGTCATCAACAGCAATTTACCTTGCCAGCCAACCGCTCCATTTCCCAATCTGGTGCGCCCATTCCCCAAGAGCTTAGCAAGCAGGTGGCAAAGTGGGTAGAAAAATCATGGCGCAGCATCCATCAAACTGTGAAGTGTGAAGGCAGCTACATTAAGCTTAGCAAAATCATTGACCAACCCTTATGGCGCATTAATAAAGGGCAAAAGTTAGGTCTAGAACAGGGGCAGAAGTTATTATTATTACCCCAAAATTATGAAGATGGAATTCTTAATCCAGATGCCAGAAGTGCACCACTTGTATTCAAAGTGACGCAGTTACAACCCCACGCTGCGCTGTTAGAACATGTGGCAGGGCCAGATAATATAACTAATGCCATAGCCCAAGTGATTGTATTTTAGATGTTGACAAAGTTATTTGCACAAGGAGTTTTCACCCATGAATAGTCGTCTAATATGCAGCCTATTTGCTGCTAGCCTCATCACCAGCCCTGTGAGTGCGAATGAACACCAAACTCAGGACCACTTGAAAGTGCTAATGGGTGAATTACTTCACCTTGAGCAGCAGATAGATACCCGTCAGGACGTGGTTAACGCAATCGCACCTGGGTCTGAGTATCGCATTAAACCAGGGGATTCTTTAACCGATATTGCGAAGCGGGCGTACGGTGAGACTAATATAAAACTCAGTTTAGTGATGCAACTCATTATTGGTAATAACCCGAAGGCGTTTTTCCGTAACAATGCTAATTATTTGTATGCTGACAAAGTCATTACTATTCCAAGTATAGAGGATTTTAGAGCCATGTTATTTTCTGGCGACACTGACACTTTGTTAAATGATGATGACAAGACCCATTGGATTCGCTTTCCTTAATCTGTATTACCAGACAAAAAAAGCGCGCTTAATTAAGCGCGTTTTTTTAACTAAGAAACCTAGGCTTATGAGCCTTTAATTATTTTATAACTGGCGTGACACTGAGGCTATTTTTTGTTTCACCAAGTGCAATAAGTCATCTTCTTCATGGTTACGAAAGAAGATAAAGCGAAGGCCTACCAGCAGTTTTAGCCCATCAGCATGGGATCGCATATGACGCACTTCAGCACTAACTTTAGCTTGAAAGCCATCCACCTTAAGTTCAATGTGCTTAATCGCCTTACCGACTTCAACATCGTATAAATTTGCTTGTGGAAGTAACACAGATGCGCCGCCACCAGAGACATCAATCACATCGACAGGCTGCCCCCCAATACTCATGTTAATCTTTTCATCACTAGTCGCTGGCAACTGCAGCATCTCCCGATTTGGTTTTGCTCGCACATTCTCCGGCAGCTTAGCCGAAAACCCAACACCGCCACTAGACGCACTGACATCACCAACTTGCACATCGAAGTAGTGGATGCGGCCTTCGTGAAAAAACTCCACCCGCAAGCGATCTTGGGCTTCGATCATAGCCACAAAGTCAGGCTCATTGATCGGTTCGAGCACTAGAGTCACGTCATTGTTACTGGGCGCATGCTGATCCGCAGACTTATAAACCACTTCTTGCAAACGATAGTCAGCCAAAGTTTGATCTACAGCATCTCCAAAGCTGACATAAAAAGAACGCTTGCGCGCCTTTGCAGACATGAAAAAGTGATATATGTCTTTAAAACCACTAATCTCTACTTCGTCTTTCAAAAAAACCTCCACTCGGGCTTGCACCGATGATTTTATACAGTACAACCAACATTCTTCTTATCCTTATCGACCAAATGATACCAAAATAAAGTATTTAAATAACCTGATTTCGTAACTCATCAATATTAGCGGGAATAGTTTGTGCTGGGTAGGCCGCTTGCGTGCGCGCATGTAACTGCTGTCTCAAAGGGCTATGCTTTGGCAAATGCAAAAAGTACAAAGCGCTTTGGGCTATTTCTGGAGCCATATCCAACTGTTTGGCCCACTGCTCTATAATGGCAAATAAGTTATCATTATTAGGTGCGGGTATGGCCCTAGTTTGCACCTGATCCAAATCTTCCCCTGCCAACACCCTTTGGCACAGAGCCTTGTAGTGTTGTTTAAACAGTCCTTGTGTGGCTTGACGAGTTAGGGTTTTTAGCTCAAACCACCCCGTTGCCCTTCCTGCATGATATACCGCCGCGTGACTCCAAGAATGGTGGCTTGGCGCCGTTGCATGGCGACATGCCTCAGCATAGGCTTGATCAACCAACGTCAAACCAAAACTCTGTTGGCATTGGTCCATCAGTTGCAAGAATTCTGCAATTGAGGGCATCCAGCTATATTGTCTTTTAGTTTGCTCCAGGGCGAGCACCAACACATCCTCTTCATAACCCGCCAAACTCAAGGCCCATTCACGCTTCGCTATAATAATTTCTTTGTCGTCATCAAAAGCACTTTTAAACTTATGACCGTAGATCGTCATAAAACGAGCAAACAGCATGTTCACCAAAGATTTTACTTTTTGGTCAACAGGCGCACTCGCAGCAACAACCGTTTTACCAGTCGGTATTATTGATGTCGAGCACGTTTGCAGTAATGTTTCGTCGGCGTTGTTTAGCAGCGTATCTAGCTTCTTCATTAGATGGATTAGTCTGTTGTTGGGTTTGTCTTTGAGCCCGAGCCTGAGCTGTTTGCTGTTGAATTTGTTCTTTTTTGACCCATTTTAAAAACTTTTGATCCCAGCCACCGGGGGTTTCTCGGCGTCCTTTGTCCATATAGTAGACCACAAACTCATCTTTAATGCCTAGGACAAAGGCTTCACTTATTTGGTGCTGTTGAGCTAACACCTTAACAATGTTTACTGACGGTTTCCATTCAATATCCATGTGGCATAAGTGCTGGTGCTGGGCTTCTTTAGCAGCAAATAATCGGCTTAACTCATCACCGTCTCCAGCGTCACGATGCCAGCCTCCAAAGCCGGCCATAGAGGGCCTTTCACTGGCTACGGGGTTATCTATAGCCTGAGATTCGTCTAAAGCTTTCAATGGTTCTGCTTCTGGTTCTAAGTTTTGTGTTAACTCCAACTGCAGCTCTATACGCACCATACCATTGCCAGCAGGGGCCACTTGCAGCAAACCTATGGCCGACAATTGCGAAAGTAATTGACCTTGGTGTTGCCTGGTAAAACAAAGTGCTCGACCATACAAACGTTGCTCTTCAACCACGACTTGTCCACTCCAAGCACCTACTAACTCGGTTACTACTGCCAACATGAAGGCTTGTTCTAAACCATAGCGCTGGGCTAAGTAGGGTGCAATAGGTAAAGTGGGAGCCGACAATTGCATAACTAGGATCAACTTTAAACGGGTTGTTTTGGACATTCTACCCTAACTGGTCCTGTGCTAACATCTTCAATGTTAACCAATGAGTAATAAAGCACTATGACCGTAAAAAGCCCAATAGAACAAATGTTAGAGCACCAATCAATTCGTAAATTTACTAGCCAAGTCATTCCACAAGAGATAATCAACACTTGTGTCACTGCTGGTCAAGCAGCCTCAAGTTCCAGCTTTGTGCAAGTCACCAGCGTCGTTCAAGTCAACTCGCCATTGACACGGGCTGCTTTAGCAGAGGCATCCGGTGGCCAAAAATATGTGCAAAGCGCAGCCACTTTTTTGGTCTTCTGTGCAGACTTACAACGCAATCAACAAATATGTCAGCGCCAACAGCAACAAATGCCCATCGGTTTTACTGAACACACTCTTATTGCCAGTATAGATACAGCACTATTTGCACAAAATGTGTTGTTGGCTGCTCAAAGTCTCGGTTTAGGTGGGGTTTTTATTGGTGGCTTACGCAATCAGCCAGAAACAGTCACTCAGTTATTAAACTTACCTCAGCAGGTATTTCCCATATTTGGTCTGTGCCTTGGCTACCCAGATCAAAACCCTGGCCAAAAGCCAAGACTGCCACTATCCATGGTGCTGCACCAAGATCATTATTCAAATCAAGGCTTGGAGAAACTTGCTAGTTACGATGCACAGATCAGCGGCTACTACCAACAGCGCAGTCATGGAAAAACAGACCTCACCTTTAGCCAACATATTATCAAGACTATGTTTAAAGAGGCGCGACCACATATGCTTCCTTACTTACATAGTCAGGGATTCGCGACTCGATGAGGCTAACACCTAGGTAATCTGTCGAGCTTGAATAATGTCGTACCATTGGGCAGGCCCGGTTTGATGAACTGAGGTACCACCAGCATCAACAGCGACTGTCACAGGCATGTCTTGCACGTCAAATTCGTAGATGGCCTCCATGCCAAGTTCTGGAAATGCCACTATTTCAGCACTCTTAATCGCCTTAGAAACCAGATAGGCTGCGCCACCTACAGCCATTAAATAGACGGCTTTATGGGCTTTAATGGCATCAATGGCAATTTGCCCACGCTCAGCCTTACCAATCATGCCTAACAAGCCCGTTTTTTCAAGCATCGTGCTGGTAAATTTATCCATGCGAGTCGCTGTGGTGGGGCCTGCTGGGCCGACAGCTTCATCTCTCACAGGGTCCACTGGGCCCACATAATATATAAACCGGCCCGCTAGGTCTACAGGCAGCGGTTCACCTCGAGACATCATGTCTATCATCCTTTTATGAGCCGCATCTCGCCCAGTCAGCATTTTACCAGACAACAATAAGGTCTCCCCTGGCTGCCAAGTTAATACGTCAGTTGGAGTGACCACATCTAAATTCACTTTTCTCGCCCCTGCACTAGCATCCCATGCAATGTCAGGGTACTCATCTAGACGTGGTGGTGTTTGTAAGCTCGGGCCAGTGCCATTAAGCACAAAATGTGCATGTCTGGTGGCTGCACAGTTAGGAATCATGCACACGGGTAATGAAGCGGCATGAGTGGGATAATCCAAAATCTTAATATCTAGCACGGTGGTCAGGCCACCTAATCCCTGAGCTCCAATACCCAAGTTATTCACCGCGTCAAACAACTCTAAACGCAGTTTGTCTGCAGTGTTATGAGCACCACTGGCCTGCAGTTGGTGAATATTCACTGGATCCATCAAAGATTTTTTAGCCAGAATAGCAGCTTTTTCTGCCGTGCCCCCAATACCTATGCCTAACATGCCAGGTGGGCACCAGCCGGCCCCCATAGTCGGCACCGTTTTTAATACCCACTCAACGATACTGTCGGAGGGGTTTAACATGACCATTTTACTTTTATTTTCTGAGCCCCCACCTTTAGCTGCCAATTGAATATCGACCTGATCACCCTTAACGATAGAGGTATGAATGACCGCCGGCGTATTATCTTTAGTATTGGTTCTGGCACCCGCAGGATCAGATAGAATAGAGGCTCTGAGTTTATTATCAGGGTGTAAATAAGCCCGCCTTACCCCTTCGTTAATCATTTCTTCTAAGCTAAGCTCGGCGTCCCATTGCACATCCATTCCCACTTCAACAAACACCGTGACAATGCCTGTGTCTTGGCAGATTGGACGTTTACCTTCGGCACACATACGAGAATTAATTAAAATTTGCGCCATGGCATCTTTAGCAGCTTTGGATTCTTCACGCAGGTAGGCTTCATGCACTGCGTGTATAAAATCTAAAGGATGGTAGTACGAAATAAACTGTAATGCGTCAGCGACGCTATCAATTAAGTCCTGTTGGCGAATTATTGTCATGGCGGCATCCTAATGTGGCTTAAATCGTAAGCCACATTATAACCCCTTAAATGCTTTAACTCTGCTTTAACTCTGCTTTAACCCTACATTTCGTCCACATCATCTGCCGTTTCAGCAGATGATAATAGATTCAATTATTGAGTCGCCTTAACACCAAAGGTAATAAAAGTCTCCTCACTGGGCGCATCCGCCTTCCTGTTCGCTACATCTTGAGCTAATTTTTCCTGCTCAAGATCATAGTAGCGTTCTTGCTCTAAGGCGACTAAAGCCTTTACTTTGCCTACAAGGTCTTCGTTTTGGATGGATTTCATTTGCAACTGTAAGCTGTCAATCCGAGTTTTTAGCTGTTTTAACACGCTCTGCTGCGCTTTACTGGTGTTCTGTAAACCATTGAAACTAGCCAATATTCGATCATTAACACTGCCTAACATCCGCTCATTGACTTGCGCTTGCTGTGACGCCGCTTGTTGCGAATCAGTGCCTACTTGCCGGAGATAAAACATCATCTGTTCAACACTTTGACCGAGTTGATGATTAACATCAGCCACGTCAATTAGCTGCGTCTCTAACAAGGTCACTCGGTCCATTTGTTGTTCAAACTGAACCAATTTGGCACCCATGGCCAAACTGACACTCGTTGCGTCTTTTACCGAGCTTTGTAGCACGAACAACATAGCCGCGCCGCTGATTAAACCGATCAATCCTAAGGCAAAAATGATCATCAGTAAGAAATTATTCGATCTCCGTAAACCCTTGGCCATGTTATTAATGGTTGTTACACTGCCTAACAACATATGAATGGATTGATTGGTAGAATGTGCCGCTTCGTTGGCCGCACTGGCTGCATCCAGTACAATTTCGGTCAAGCTTTCAATATTATTAGCTGCGGGTGGGTTTTTTTCAGCGACTGGTGCAGCTTCTTCTAGATAATCAATCTCGTCATCAAACCTAACCAAATCATCATCTTCAGACACTTTTTCCACCTTAGCTTGAAGGCTGGGTTGCTGAGGCTTTGCTACTTTAACTGGGGCTTCTACTGCTTGTTCTGCCTGGTCCCCTAACTCAACTTCTGCATCAACTTGACTGAGTACTTCTGACATTTGTTCAGCCAGTTCTTGTGCCACGTCCAATTCATCTTTAGCCCGAGCTTGGGCAGCTTCTTGCTCTGCCACTGCCACAGAAACGACCTCAATATCCAAAGCCACTTCGGTCTCCGTTTGCTGTTGCTTGTTATCTGTATCTTCGTCACTCATGGGTTTTACATCTCAGTCGATCCATAGCCTACAGAAGCGAGTAGGCTACAGCGGGTCTTTACGCTCAGTTAAATCTTCATTCTCAGTAGTTATATCGTCAGTTTTTGAGCGAATCTTAGACATTTTTTCAACTAATCGACCAGAAAGTTTAGATTCTTCGTTATTTTCATTGGCTTTTGAGTCATCAACATCGGCCACTGGAGCCGTCTCGAGAGTTTCCATCGTATCCAAAGAAACTTGCGAACCGTCTGTTGCAGCTGCATTCTTACCCGTCAGTTTTGCAGTACCTGCATTCCTGGCATTTTGGTGGCCCATATCAGCCTGCATTGCATCAGCGGGCAAATGGTCTCCCATGTCAACTTGTGTGACTTGAACTGGAAGTTCATCTTCTAGGGCTGCAAATCCTGCTTGGCCATCGACATGATGGCCCATATCAGTCTGTCCCACTCCGGCCAATTGCTCACCTTTTAATTTAGCCAACCCTGCGGTGCCATCAATGTGTTCACCCATATCTGCTTGGCCTGGCCCTTGAGGCACATGATCACCTAAATCCGCTTGGCCTACTCCTTGAGGCACATGCTCACCTAAGTCCGCTTGACTTACTCCTTGAGGCACATGATCGCCTAAATCCACTTGGCCTGCTCCTTGAGGCACATGCTCACCTAAGTCCGCTTGACCTGCTCCTTGAGGCACATGATCGCCTAAATCCGCTTGGCCTGCACCATCAGGCCTACTGCCTTCAACGTTAGTAGCCTCTGGCTCAGAGTCTGCGGAACTAGAGGGACGAAGGCCATCGAGCTTGGCTTTAGCCACTGCAGAATGTTGATCTGTGCTTTCAGAAACCAAAGATGTCGAGGAGGGACTTGCAGCATTTTTTTGCGCCAGTTTATGGGCTTCTATTTGAGCCCTTTGGGTGGGGCTCAATTGATCAACTTTCGATGTAAGACTTGCCGTTGGATGAGCGCTAGATTTGCCACTAGGCTGGGAATTCAATTTCGCCACATTAATCGCATCGGCATCAGAGAAGCGCTGCCAGTCAGCGGCCAGTTCACTTTCTTTGCCTTTGGTATTAGACGTGCGCTTTTGGCTGGCAACAAAATCAGCGTTATGCTGATGTTTATTCACTTCTGCGACTCTTTCAGGTAAAACAATTTTATTACCTTTTTTAGTCCTAGAAACACGTTTAAATAAACTTTTGTCAACTTCAATGTCTTTTTTCATTAAGTGCATCTCCATCTTACTTACAGCTTTGTCATAAATCTATTCATTGACCTTTTATTGGAATTAGTATACATCTAAATAACCTCAATGAGGAGCTAGACTTTAGTTTCAATATCATAGCGTTAAAGGGCTTTTCCGTCTTCATTGTACCGAAAATCAGCAGGTACTTCAGGATTAGGCTGCCTTGGTTGAGGAACCCCCGGGGTCACAGCATTAAGCTGATAAACATATGCCAACACTTGAGCCACGGCCACAAATAAACCCTCAGGAATTTCCTCTTTAATTTCACTGGTAAAATACAGTGCTCGTGCTAACAAGGGCATACGTAATATTTGCACACTTTCTGTTTCAGCAAGTTCTCTTATGCGGGCCGCCATTTCACCCTGGCCCTTGGCTAAAACAATGGGGGCCCCTGCTCCTGCTTGATCATAAACGATCGCCACAGCAAAGTGTTGTGGGTTAGTGATCACAACGTCTGCGTTAGGAACGTCGTCTAGCATTCTTCCCATGGCCATTTCCCGCTGCCTCTGGCGCACCTGAGCTTTAACTTCAGGCCGGCCCTCCATCTCCTTCATTTCATCTTTTATGTCTTGCATCGACATTTTTAACTTTTCTGTATGGCTATATATTTGATAAGGCACATCAATGGCAGCAATAACCATCAAGGATAAACACATATAAAAAAAACCCCACAATAAGATCATGCCTCCCTCTCGCATCGCCACATCCAAAGACATTTGGCCCAACGCTAACAGGTGTCCTATTTGAGATGCCACCACCAAGTAGCCGATGCCAGCGACCAAAATAAATTTTACTAAGGCTTTGACCAATTCCATAAGGGCTTGGGTACCAAACATGCGTTTGAGGCCAGAAAGTGGGTTAAGTTTGTTAGGTTTGAAGCCCACAGCTTTAGTAGAAAATAACCAACCTCCAATTAGGGCTGGTGTCGATAAGGCCAAAGCTAAGGTGAGGAGTAGAAAAGGCATCACAGACAAGATGCCCTCCACTAAAGTTTCTAACAAAACATTGGGTAAGCGGCCAGTGTCCATGAGTAAACTTCGCTCTATAGTTAACGAAGAGACTAGCATCTGTGAAAGGTTGTCAATAATTATGCCACCTGTCATCAGTAAAAAAGCTGAGCCAAGCACCATAATTATAGCCATAGACAACTCTTTTGAGCGCGGCACTTGTCCATCTTCGCGTGATTTCTCGAGTTTTTTGGCCGTAGGTTGTTCGGTTTTTTCTTGGGAACTGTCTTCAGCCATGCGTTAACTCACACCCAGTAACAGACGGATCTGCTGAAAGGCTTCAAACCATAAACCTTGAATATTACCCATAAATGTAGGCAACAATATAAGCAAAACCACAATGCCCATTAACAAGGTTAGTGGAAAACCAACAGCAAACACATTTAAACTGGGCGCCGCTCTAGAGATGACTCCCATGCCACTGTTGGTGAGTAATAATATAATCATTGCAGGCAATGCGATCAATGCTGCCCCAGTAAATAATAAGATCGACCATTGCAAGACATCCCACACCATGGCCATCTCTAGCTGAGGTTCACCAATGGGCCACAAACGAAAGCTGTCAAGAAGAAGTTCTATTAGGATGAGATGACCACCAATAGAGACAAATACCAACGTTGCTAAAATCACCATAAATTGTGATACCACTGGCGTTTGCACACCACTATTTGGATCCACCATCATGGCAAATCCTAAGCCCATGGATAAAGAAATAAACTCACCAGCTGCACTCACTGCAGCAAAGACAATTTGTAATATAAGCCCCATCATCACCCCAATGGCGACCTGTTCCAACAATAATACCAAGCCAGCGCCAGACAGCACATCAATCACAGGCCAATCATGTAATGGGTAAATGAGAATAGTAAGGATCATAGCCAAGCTTATCCGCACTGTGGTGTTCACACTCATGGCGGAAAATATGGGCGTCGCAAGAAGGCACGCACTAATGCGCGTCATGGGCCACAAAAAGGTATAAAGCAAGGCCAGTACGTCATCCCAAACGGCAAACATAGCTAGCCAATAATCCCTGGAATGCGCTCAATCAAGCGCGAGGCAAAATCCGTTAGCACCGTAATTTGCCATGCTCCAAACAAGTAAAGCACCAGCACCAGGGCGGCTAATTTAGGAATAAAACTTAAAGTCATTTCATTAATCGAAGTTGCCGCCTGCACAATACCAACAAGTAGACCAATCACTAAAGCGACGCCAAGCATGGGACCTGCAATAGTGGCCACAACCGTTAGAGCCTCGCGACCAATATCCAACACAGTACCTTGATCCATCATTAACCTCCGCGTCAGGTATAAAAGCTAGTAGCTAAGGTGCCCAGTATCAAAGCCCAACCGTCTATTAGAACAAACATCATGATTTTAAATGGCAATGAAATCATCATCGGTGAGAGCATCATCATACCCAATGCCATGAGCACACTCGCAACGACTAAGTCGATGACCACAAAGGGTACAAATAATAAAAACCCTATCTGAAATGCAGTCTTTAACTCACTGGTCAAAAATGCGGGTATCAACAGTTGCATCGGCACATTCTCGGGGCCGTCAAGTTCTTGTTGGTCTGAGATTTCTGCAAACAATTCAATATCAGACTCACGAGTTTGTTTTAACATGAATTCCCGCAACGGTTGCTGGGCCACTTCAAAAGCCTGCACAAAGTCGGCCTGATCATTGAGATAAGGTTGGATTGCTTCATCATTGATTTGGGTAAACACGGGCGCCATAATAAACAGGGTTAAAAACAACGCCAAACCCAATAACACCTGATTGGGAGGAGTTTGGTTAGTGCCTATGGCCATGCGTAATATTGACAAGACAATGATAATGCGGGTAAACGAAGTCATCATCAGCAACAACGCGGGTAACACCGTAAGCAATGACATTAACGCTAAAATTTGTAGCGTTAAACTGTATTCTTGCTGGCCTTCTGCATTCGTTTCAACAATGATACCAGGTAAAATTGCATCACCTGCACTCACTTGAGGTGAGACAGCGACTAATAAAAACATACTCACTAAGGGCAACCAGCTCATGGCCTGCCTAATACTCATAGGGTGTCCTTATTTTTGGCAGTTTGGGTGTATCGACCCAATAATTGAGAAAACTGCTGGGATAAACCTGTTTGATGTGTTTTTGGTGGGAATTCTTCTTGCGGGTCTAAAGGTTTGGGTAATGCTTCCACCGCTCCAAGATCAGCCAGTAAACGAATATTTTGAGCAGTCACTCCCAACAAAAGTGACTTACCGTCGACCTCTACCAGGAGCAATTTATCGCGGCTACCGAGCGCCATGGCTTCTATGAATCTAAGCCGACGCCCACCCTGAGGCCGTCGTTGCATAAACCATCTTGCTGCAAATACCATAACCAGTAAAATCGCCAACACCAGCAATAAGCTGCCAATAGACTGCAACAACAATTGGGTATCCCCTAGCATAAATAGGCCTTAAATTTTACGGATTCGGTCAGCAGCTTCGAGCACCTGAGTTAGACGGATGCCATAACGTTCGTTCACCACCACAACTTCACCCTTAGCGATAATGGTGTTATTAACACAAACATCGATGGCTTCTCCAGCAAGGCGATCAAATTCGACCACACTACCTTCACTCAAACGCAACAAATCTTTGATTTTAAGTGACGACCGACCCACTTCCGCAGACAAAACTACGGGGATATTTTCTAATATGTCTAGGTCTAGCTCATCCTCAAAGGTGGATAAGGCCGCGGGGGCTGATTCTTCTTCACTCACAAGCACTTCCTCCATTTATCTTGTATTAGAGACATTTTAGTCCCATAAGTCCACTTCATAATCATCTAATGTCACTTCACCCATTATTTTTACTGCTGCATGGCCATTCGAACTACCATACACGCCATTGAATAGGGGAATTCCTTTTGACATTACTGTTACTATTTCGGGCATTTTAATAGGAATGACATCACCCACCTTAAGGTTGCGCAACTCTAACAAGCTAATTTGAGGGTTAGCAAGATCAGACCTCACGTCTAAATCAACCTCCTCAATAGCTACCTTAAGGTAGTTATTCCAAATTCGCTCATCATCAATATCAGTGTCACCCATGACCTGATTACGCAATAAATCGCGAATCGGTTTCATGGCTGCGTAGGGGTAGATAATTTCGATACTGCCATTAATATCGTGAGCCATATCAATTTGAAATTTATTGACAATCACCAAATCATTATCTTCTACAATGCTGGTGAATTGTGGGTTTACTTCTGAGCTAACAAACTCAAAAGCCACTGATTGAAGGGGAGCCCACGCCGTTTTCATGTCTTGAAATACACGCTGCAAAATCATCTGGATAATGCGGTATTCTGTCGGTGTAAAGTCTCTGATGCCCGATATTTCTGTGTGAGACCCAGAGCCCCCAAAGAAGCTGTCCAGTGAATTGAAAATCAGCTGTGGATCAATAATAATTAACATCGACCCACGCAAGGGTGGGATCTTCACCACATTTAGTGAAATGGGCGTGGCCAGACTGTCCATATGAGTCGCAAAGCGTTGCACATCTACATGCTGAGCCTCAACTTTTGGCTGATAGCGCAATAGACTTTTTAAGCTGGTGCGCAGCAGGCGAGCAAAACGCTCATTGATCATATCCAACGATCCTAGGTGAGACGTTAAGCTACTGTCTTCACTGGAAATATCATAACCTTCGGCATCTGGGTCTAGGTTATAGGCTTCCACACCTTCCTTTTCACCCATTTCAACTAAAGCTAGAATTTCTTCTTCTGAGAGTAGTTCACTGTCACTCATACTACCAAGACTCCTAGATTACTGAATTACAAACTCTGTAAAGAATACTTCTTCGATACCACCAAAGTCTTCATAACCAGTTAACACCTGGTTCATCCGAGTTTTAAGACTATCGGCTAGTTTTTGTTTATCAGCCACTGTTACTAACTGGTCTTGTTGGTGTGAAGAGACTTCCATAATGATCGCCGAACGAATCGCCATCTCATGCTTATAAACGAAGTCCACAATACGTTGATCATAATGGGTCATAAAGCCCATACTGAATTGAACGAATTTTTGGCTGCCTGCCAAATTAATGGTAAAGCCTCTGTCTAATTCATTATAAAGTTGGTCAAATTTTTGACCTTCAGGCGTTTCCTTGGACGTTTTAATTAGAGGTTTGGGGGCATTCGGATCAACTTCTTCTTCTTCCTCAGCAGCTTCCCCATCTATTTCTTGGGTGACCACATTACCCTCTTCATCAACGACCACTGGTTTTGGATCAAAAAAACCTGAAAGAAACAAAGTAGCCCCGACACTAATAATAATCAGTAACAGCCCGATAGTCACAAACAGCAATATTTTAACTAAACCACCTTTTTTCTCTTCTACAACTTCTACTTCTTCTTCGTCTGCCATGGTTAGCCTTCCTTATCTACTTCTCAATTATGGATTATCTAGCCTTTATTGGCTAGGCAAAGGTGTCTACATCACCATCATGATTGCTGCGATGACTCGCTGCCATTGGAATTTGTTCTTCACTGCTACTTTTTACCGTTTGGCTTAATTGCCAATCGGGTTGCTCACCTCGAGCTTGTTGGTGTCCGCGACTATCTGCGCCCACAGAGACATCTGCTAAGTGTAAACCACTGTCTGCAAGTTGATCTCTCAATTTGGGCAAACTTGATTCAAGCAGCTCACGAACGCCTGGGTTACTGCTTAGAAGCTGAGTCTTTAGGACCCCATCTTCCATCACCAAACTAATGTTTACTTGCCCCAAGCGGGCTGGATTGAGCGATAAATTGGCTTGCCAACGTCCCTCTTTCACCATCCGTTGCAGCTGTTGACCTAATTGGTCTTGCATTTGACGGGCACTCAACTGGGCAGCACCATCACCTTGCATGAGGCTAGTAAAACGCTGTCCTATATCCATAGTAGGTGCATCGATCGCTGGGGCAGCACCCACAGTTGCCATGGCCGGCAAACTAGCCAAAGGAGCCGCTGCCTTAAAGTTGGCCCCAGTGTAACTGCCTAAGGTATTTGATTCCAGCGCATTCATAGAACTGGCAACCGGTGAGGGAAGACCTGTAAATTGGTCTAACTTCTGCACCAGTGAAGGTGCAAGAGTGATGCTGGCATAAGTTGAAGTCACACTTGCAGCACTGCTAGTAGCACCTGCACTAGAGGTTAGTTTACCTTTTGCCTGTGTGAGTGTTTTATTAATTGTATTAGCTAGCCCTGTTTTTATCTCAGCTTGTGGGCTAACTGCCTTTGATTGGCGCTGCTGAAGAAAAGACTGCGTCGCCATTTGTGACGCGACAGGCACAACTGAAGGAGTAATTCCAGCTGAGGTAGAACTACCAACATTATTATTAGCCGTTGCAGCAATCGTTAGGTTGCGTACTTTAATGACATCTTTATCATTGAGTGGCAAAGCCTTTAATGCATCAGCAACGGGGGTCTTAGCCTGCGCAGCAAAGTTAGGTTGAGTCTGGACTTGTGGCTGAACCTGAACTTGTGGCTGAACCTGAGCTTGCGACTGAACCTGAACTTGTGGCTGAACCTGAACCTGTGGCTGCGGCTGAACCTGAACCTGTAGCTGCGGCTGAACCTGTGACTGAACCTGTGACTGAACCTGTGGCTGAACTTGTGGCTGAACCTGAACCTGAACCTGTGACTGAACCTGTGGCTGAACTTGTGGCTGAACCTGTAGCTGAACCTGAACCTGTGGCTGAACTTGAACTTGTGGCTGAGCCTGAACTTGAACCTGAGCTTGCGGCTGAACTTGACCTGAGACTGAAGGTTGCAGCAAAGTTTTTGCCATAGCTGGCAACACCACATTTGTTGTAATAGTGTCTGATGTACCTTCGGGTGCAACTATTGGAGAAGCCGTTTGAACTTGACCTGGTTTAAAACCCATCCCCAGGTTGGAAATGACTTGGGCATTAGTATGATCCCCAGTGTCTTGAGGCTTAATCGTACTTTGTAAAACTAGTCTTGCTACTGCTGGATCTACACCTAACTGAACCGCTAAATCTTGGAGTTGCTGGTCCGAAAAATCTATTTTTGTATCAGTAAGCTGAGACAATGCAGATAAAGATCCAGATTTGGGCGCCTGTGGCATATCTACCAAAGGTTGTAAATGAGTCATAAAACTCAAGTCATCAATTTGTGATTGCTGCGCAGGGGCAATGGCCGCAAACAGTTGTTGAGAAGTCTGCGCTTGTTGCAACTTCGATAGACCTGCAGTCGGCAAGCCCTTGCCGCTTGGCATAGAATTGCCTAAGGGTGTTGCCGAGACAGCTCCCTCTTTCTGGCCACTTAATATTTGCTCAAACTTGCCAGCCACAGCTGGACTGACTGCCACATTAGGCCCTACGCCCTTGCTACTAGGGGTGCTGGTTGCTTTGAGTATATTTAGCAAATCTATTTGAGCCATAATAATTTAGCCTGCACTAGTGTCAGTTATTCGTCAGAATAGCTAAAAACGGTCTATTCATCGTTATTGTACACAATACTATGCAAGAATCGCTCCAATGCGACTAAATTAACGCCGATTATACATTTGTGTGGCAATGGCATCCATCTGTTTTGCATCGAAGGCTTTGTTAGCCGCTAGCTGTTCTACGTGAGCCTTTTCTGTTAGCTTCTCACTCATTCGAGCCTTTTGTAATTTCTGTAAACTCAGAGCTTTAGCTTGCTGTAACCTTTCATCTAAATCTTGTCGCTGGCGCAATTGATCAACTTCCATTTGCATTAATTGCTGCAAAAACTTGCGTGTTCTAACGAGTTTCTCATTGGTACTAGCGCTTTGCTGTAGCGTGATCAAGTCTTGTTGATAGTCCTGTTGGTATTGGCGTATTTGCGCTACTGAAGAATCGATGCTGTCAATCAACTGACTAACTTTTTGCTCACTTTCTAGCGCTTGCTGGTATTGTTGATGCTGTATTTTACCCAAATTGGTAAACCGATCAATTTTGCTGATAGCCATAGTCCTACTCCACTTATTGCTGCCGACGCAGCACTAAACTAAAGTTAGGGCATAGCCTGCAGCGTTTCTGATTGCTGAAATTCGTGTTGTGGCGGTTGTGCGAGGATTTGCAAATGATCCAAGCTGGTTGCCATATCACACGAGTCATGCATTCCTTGTTGCAAGAATCGATCCATGTTTAATTTTTTATCTAAGGCTTGGTCTAAAACTATGTTTTTACCTGCTTGATAAGCCCCCACAGTGATTAAATCTTTGTTCTCTGCATAGCTATTTAACCACTGGCGGAGTTGCTGCCCTGCCTGCTTCTGGCCTAACCCTTGCAAAGCTGGTGCTAAACGACTGATGGACTGATTAATATCTATGGCTGGGTAATGACCCGCTTCAGCTAACTCACGACTCAAGACAATATGGCCATCGAGGACAGAGCGAGCCGCATCAACAACGGGATCTTGTTGATCATCACCTTCTGCCAACACCGTATAAAAAGCTGTGATGGCACCTTGCCCATCTTCATGGCCATTACCTGCTCGCTCCATTAAGTTTGGAATAAGGGTAAACACTGAGGGAGGGTAGCCTTTGGTTGTAGGTGGTTCGCCAATGGCCAATCCAATTTCTCGTTGGGCTTGGGCCACACGGGAAATAGAATCCATTAGCAGTAATACAGATTTGCCTTGATCTCTAAAAAACTCGGCGATGGTGGTGGCCAATCTTGCCGCATGCAAGCGTGTGACTGGAGACGTGTCTCCTGGAGCTGCAACGACTACAGAACGAGCAAGCCCCTCTTCTCCCAGGGAATCGAGCACAAATTCTTGAACTTCTCGCCCCCGCTCACCAATGAGCCCAATAACAATCACTTCAGCTTGGGTAAAACGGGTCATCATACCCATGAGGACACTTTTACCAACACCTGAACCTGCCATCAAACCAAGTCTTTGGCCACAACCCACAGTAAGCAGTGCGTTAATACTACGTACGCCCACATCTAAGGCTTGGTCAATGGGTCGCCGCTTCAGAGGATTAATAGATTGTCCCAAAATACTGCGGTGCTCTTCTGCCACAATGTCAGGTCCACCATCGAGTGGATGGCCCATACCGTCTAACACGCGTCCCAGCATAGACCGACTCATGGCCGTACTTTGTGTTTGTGATTGCGGTTTCACCTTAAAACCAGCAGCAATGCCTTGCACGCTTCCAAACGGCATTAACAGTAATCTTCCATCACCAAAACCGACTACTTCTGCCACTAATGTGGATCCACTGGGGCTGATAATGTCACAGTAAGAACCCACTGGGGCATTCACACCAGTGGCTTCTAGGGTTAAGCCCACCACCCGCGTTAATACACCTTGCGAACTTGCGCGCTGGACCTGAATTTGGCTAAGGCTTTGCGATAACTTATCAGCTAAATTAGTCATGCGTAGACCTACCTTGATCGTTTTCAGACTGCCCATCATTGTTAACATTATTGGGCCCTGTGTCTGTGTCTGTGTCTGTGTCTGTGTCTGTGTCTGTGTCTGTGTCTGTGTCTGACTCTAGCTTGAGGTCTTGTTCAGTTACCACAGCTTCATCTGGCGACTTATTCTCTAAGCCCTCATCCTCTGGGGCGACTATTTCAGCTTGAGTTTCAGTTTCAGCTTCAGTTTTGGTTTCTAATTCTAATGTTGATTCTAGCTCTACTTCTGGTTCAGATTCGGGTTCGGATTCAACCGCTTGAGCAGTTTCTAACTCTAAATCAGATGTCACATGCAGTTCAAGCTCAGATTCAGGTTCAGTCTTATTAGCAGACTCCACCTTTGAATCTAATTCTGCTGCTATATCTGTATCTGTATCTATATCTGTATCTATATCCGCGCCTGTAACTGCTTCTGTATCTGCGTCTGGATCTATTCCTATCTCTGTCTCTGAATTGAGTTGCGGCCCTAGTGATGTTTCTGACTCTGACTCTGTCTCAAGTGAGGACACCGGCTCTGGGGCAGAGTCCATCTCTTGCTCTTGCTCTTGCTCTAGTTTTGGTAATGGCTTGTCGTCCAATATTTCAAGCGGCTCAATCAATTTTTCATCAATAAAACCAAACGCTTGCTGGGAAATTTGTGCTAAACGGTCTTCCATCAAATCTTCGACCCAACTGTCTGCATGCTCTACTTTTATACTGCCCATAGACACATCATTACTGGGTTGCAACACCACTTGATCTGGCAAGCCTTTATGCTGTTGTAAACGCTCAAACTCAAGGGGATTCATATGCACCTGAATAGTAGACTGGGTACTTTGAAGCTGCTCCATACTCAGCATAATTAGCCTTTCTATCGCCTGTGAGGATAAACTTAGCTCACCACGTACTAACTCTTTAGCTAAGTGCACAGCTAAAGTTTGCATAGGCTGTAACAATTCATCAGATAAGGTATCGGTTAATTGTGATAGGTGCCCTAAAGCCACTTGCATGTCTTTATTGCGCTGTTGCTCTAGCACCTCAACTTGTTGTTGGCCCGTTTCAATACCTTTAAGCTCACCTTCAGTTTGACCCAATGCAAAGCCTTGGTCATAGCCTTCTTGGTAACCTTGCTCATAGCCCTCATCGTGACTGGTGGTGTCTGGGGTCGCAATAGTGTCACCTTCAACACCATTTGCTGCTGTTAGCAATGCGTCCTCCCCCGTGATATCCGATGCAGCATCCGATGCACCAGCAAAGTTGGCATCCTCATGGGGCACAGTAAATACCTTCCAATCTTCGTGTTTTGCTTGAGCTTGGCTCACAACAGAAACTTCAGCCGCAGAGAAACCCTCTTTAGACGCTGCTCCCGCTTGAGATGTAAGAGAGAAAAACGGCGAGAATTCAACGTCAAGTCCAGACAAAGACGTTTCGAAGGTTTGGTAATCCCCTGTAAAATCATGTTTGATCACATTATCAGACAAAGTCAGCTCCACCACCTAGCATCATCTCTCCCGCATCAGATAATCGGCGGGCTGTGCGTAGAATATCTTTTTGAGCTTCTTCCACTTCACTAATACGCATGGGGCCTTTAGCCTCCATGTCATCAAGAAAAAGTATACCCGCACGTTTAGACATATTATCCAAAAACGTATCTTTAACCAGGTCATCTGCGCCTTTTAATGCCACCATCAGCAGATCGGTTTCAATGTTGCGAATGAGCACCTGAATACTTCTTGCATCCACACCTGAAAGGTTATCAAACACAAACATATTATCTTGAATACGACCTGTCAGGTCTTCATCACGTTCCATTAGGTTACCCATAATTTGGGTCTCCATATCAGACTTGGTAAAGTTCATGATCTTAGCCGCTTGGTTGACCCCACCCACATTAGATGATTTCACAGCAGAGTTACTGGTGAACTGTTTTTGCATAATGGTTTCTAGTTCTTCTAAGGCTTCTGGCTGGATCGTCTCCAGCTGTGCCACCCGCATAATAATGTCTGCGCGCAGATCTTCTGGTAAATAGTGTAATACGTCAGCCGCTACTTCATGCTCTAAAAAAGACACAATAATAGAAATAATTTGGGGGTGTTCTCCACGAATCATTTCAGCGATCGAGCGGGCATCCATCCAGTTCAGAATATCTAAGCCGTTACTTGCGCGCGTAGGAATAATTCGATTAAGTACACTCGATGCTTTGTCTTCGCCCAGGGCTTTATTAAAGACTCGCTGTACATAATCGCTGGTGCCCATAGACAGGTTGGTTTGTTGTTTCATAGTCCCAACAAATTCGTCCAGCACCATGTCCACTGCTCCTTGGGACACGTTAGCCACAGAAACCATGGCAGCACCTAAATGCTGCACCTCTCTTGGAGGCAGGTGACCAATAACATTAGCCGCCTCTTCCTCTCCCAAAACCATCATAATAATGGCCGTCTTTTGAGTTTTGGTTAACGCCTGAAACTCGTCTTCCTTTTTTAGGTCGACATCCGGTTCTAGTTTTTTCTTATCAGCCATAGTGCTTTCTCGTCTTTAACTCACTGTCGCAGCTATTCTAGCAAACCTTAAAGGTCTTGCTTTACCCAATTACTCATGACCCCGGCAACTCGCTTGGAGTCTTCGGTCACTAACATACGCATGAGCGCGACTTTATCATCATAACTGTTGGCCGTATCTAACATATCCATGGATACGGAAGATTTCTTCGGCCGCATTCTTGCTTTCATGTCTTCTAAGGTTTCACCATCAATCATGTCTTCTTCTGGTGCCTGAACAATAGGTTGGCCATCTGGGCCCAACTCTATAGCTTCATCAGAAGCGTCTGCGGCAACATCAGTGGTCACAAGGCGTTTAATAGCTGGCCTAAGCACGACTAAAATAAACACCAGCGCCAGTATAGCAATCAATAATTGACGCACCAAATTCTGCGCCCAGTTTTGTTCCCACAAGGGAGTTTCTGGAATGACCGCCTCAATCTGAAAAGCCATACCGAGGACAGTTACGTTATCTCCACGCTGGTCATCAAAGCCGACTGCAGTTTTAACCAAGCTTTGAAAACGTTCAACCTGATCTGCCGTCAGTGGCTGACGCACTTGCTCACCCTCGTCATTGGTCACAAGGGGCTCATCAATGACGACTGAAATACTCAGGCGCTTTAGCTCTCCCGTGGCAAGTTTGGTGTGCTGAATAGTACGATCAATTTCGTAATTTCGGGTGCGATTAAGAGGACCAGCAACTTCAGTTTCTCCCGGTGTGTTACCTAAATCAATGGTTTCAGTTTGATTCTCCTGCATCACAGGGTCTTGGGGAGGTTCATTAGACAAAGCACCAGGAACACCTTCACCTGCAATACCTGATTTATTGCCAGCGCCCTGAGTCAGTTGCTCACTGCGGATCGCAATGGTATCAGGATTATAATTTTCCTGAGTCATTTCCTGAACCGTAAAGTCCATGTCAGCATTCACTTCAGCACGTAACTTATTGGCGCCAACTAATGGCCCTAACAAAGATTGAATCCGTTGTTGGTACATTTTTTCTAATTTGTTGCGATAACTAAGCTGCTTATCACTCATGCCTAGGCCACTTAAGTCGTCATCATTAGCCAACAGATTCCCAAACTGATCGACTACAGAAACATTTGAAGCTTCTAGGTAAGGCACACTAGAAGCCACCATGTGCACCACAGCCTGGGCTTGAGATTCAGATAATCTGCGCCCTTGGGCAAGGGTTAGAATAACCGATGCAGTGGGCTCAACTCGGTTACGCACAAACACAGACTGCTTAGGAACCGCAAGATGCACTCGTGCCGCCTGTACCGCCTGAATGCTGCTAATTGAATTGCCTAACTCTTCTTCAATGGCTAGTTGATAGCGTTTTTGTTCAATAAATTGGCTCGTACCCATAGACTGCTGGTCACGAATCATGGCAAATCCGTCTGTCGATGTGGCTGGAATACCTTGACTAGCTAGTACCATCTTCGCCTGGTGATATGAATCAGTGGGCACACTCACCGACCCTGTGGCAGCATCAATTTCGACTGCCATGCCCGCTTTTTGCAAACTTTCAAAGGCTGCTGCCTGATCAACGCCACTCATGCCTGGAAATAAAGGCCGATAGCTGGCCTTATTTAATGACATGTAAACCATCACCATCACCAATAAAGCGAATACTGTCACGGCCAAGGGTAAGGTGCGTCTAACAGCAGGCTGTGCCAAAAATTCAGACCAAATGCCTTGTGGCACAGTCTGCTCTGGAGTCTCTGCTCCAGCTGGTAATGCCGCTTGATTCATCGTTGTCTCTGCCATGGGATTATCCTAAAACTTAGTCGTTATGGTTATTATTGGGGCTTAAACGGGCATCTTCATAATGTCTTGATAGGCCGACAACACTTTGTTTCTTACTTGTAAGGTTGCTTGGTAGGCCATGGATGATTTCTGCATGCTTAGCATGACGTCTGCTAGAGGGATATCGACTCCACGGTCATAGGCTTCGGCCATATTTTTGGCCGTCATTTGAGTTTCATTCACCGACTTAAGGCTTGAAGATAAGGCTTCACCAAAGCTAGAAACGCCTTCAGTTTGATTGACACCATTAAGGCCTGGCGCTTGTGTTTGGGATTGGCTGGCCATGATGCGCATTTGATTGATCATGCCCTGCATTGAGTTTGCACTATTTACATTCATAATTTATTACTCTTTAACTAGGGATGGCCATACCAAGATCTTTCATCTTAGCAAGCTTATAACGAAGGGTTCGAGGGCTAATGCCCAGTTCAATAGCAGCGTCTTTGCGGCTACCATTAAGTCGGTCTAAAGTGATTAAGATCATTTTTTGTTCACTGTCGCGGGCCACGTCAGACAAGCCTCGATTGTTGAGATCTTGCCCTACAAAGCCGCCATCTGTGCCTGTTGCTTGATACGTCTGGTAATGCTCTTGTTCAGCCATTTGTGGCAAAGAACTCACATTCTGTACTAGCCCAAGATTAGGGATCTGTTCCATAAAATCATCAAGCCCACCATCAACTAGCAAATGCTCTAGGCCAATGGAGCCACCAACAGCAAGCACTAAGGCACGCTGCACCACATTTTCTAATTCTCGCACATTACCTGGCCACGAATAAGATTGTAAAAAACCTAATGCGGGCTTATCAAACTGAGCATTTGCTGCCATGGCGCCCATAGAGCCACGATGACGTTGCAATAAGAACTGAGCAATCGGTAAGATATCCTGCGCCCGTTCTTTAAGGGGTAATAGCTTCAGAGGGAACACGTTTAAGCGATAATAGAGGTCTTCTCTGAAACGCTTTTCTAAGACTTCTTTTTGTAAATCACGGTTGGTGGCCGCAATAATGCGTGCATCTAACTTGATGACTTCTGTGCCTCCCAAACGCTTGAGTTCTTTTTCTTGTACCACTCGCAAAAGCTTTGCTTGTAACGAAAAGGGTAACTCACCCACTTCGTCTAAGAATAAGGTGCCACCTTGGGCCTGTTCAAATAAGCCTAAATAACGCTGATGGGCTCCAGTAAAAGACCCCTTCTCGTGACCAAAAAGCATGTCTTCTAGCATCGTTTCTGGGATCGAGGCGCAGTTCACTGCTACAAATTCGCCTTTTGATCTAGGTGACGCTTGGTGAATGTGCTTGGCTAAGACTTCTTTACCAGCACCAGATTCACCCCCAATAAGCACTGTCACATCCGTTTGTGCTACCCGTTCAGAGAGCGCTAAAAGCTGCTGACTGCGGAGGTCTCGACAAATAAATCCATCTGGCTGACGCGCAAGTAATTGACCTAGATAGCGTTTAAAACGACCAGGTTCAATCGGCAGGGGAAGTACATTTTTGGCACCTAAGGCCATCGCCTCAACAGCCATAGCCACGTCATTCGCCTCAACCAAAACCAGCACACTGGCGCGGTGTAAAGAGGCGGCTAAGTGTTGAAAAACACTCGCCAATGGTACTTGTAAACTAGCCGCATTAATAACCAGTAGGTCGATTTGACCCCGACCAAATAACACTTCCAGTTCATTCAAGTCATGAGCTGGTAAGGCCACCATACCCGCACCGCTTGCCATTTCGGCAAGCATGTCTAGGCCGGTGTCTTGGCTATCGAGTACTGCGACTGTTGGATTGGTGTTGGCCATCATTGCTTCCATTTGTGGTTTGCCCAAAGGGCTTTAAAACTATTCACAAATTTAAATGCAATTTTGGTGCCATAAACATTAAACTATACTAAGTTTATGTTTTTAAACAGTATTTATATAAAAATAAAATACTTTTAATGAACATAGACGAGATTACGTCAATGTTAACTCAATTCTTGAAGCTGGTATTTCTTAATTTTTTCGATCAATGTCGTACGTCTGACACTGAGTAAGTCTGCGGCTTTACTGACATTACCTGAGGTCGCATCGAGGGCTTTTTGAATGAGTTGGGTTTCAACAGCAATGAGCTGCTGTTTAAGATCACAACCGTGGCTCATGTCTATGGCTGACACTAGCATGTCAGCGAGGCTATCAATATTACTTGGATGCTCGTCTATCACGAGAGGATCAAATAAACGCGGAGGCTCAACTACATCTTTGACCCTAGAAGGATTACTTTCCAACGCTTGGGGATATAACGCTAATTCTACTTGGCCCTCCACAGCAAGCATGTCTGATACCAGTATGGGGGCACTGGGCTGAAGATTTTGTAAGGTAATTTCTGCACCAGGGTACAAAATGTTCATGCGCTCTACTAAATTACGCAATTCACGGCAGTTGCCCTTCCATTGGCGCTGCATCAAATCATGAGCCGCAGCCATAGAAAGAGTTACCGGGGAATCGTCTCCTACACAGAGTTCTTGTGCAAAAAAGTTCCACAATAAAAGAATGTCTTCACCGCGCTCGCGCAGCGGTGGCATTTGAATAGGAAATACATTAAGTCGGTAGTAAAGGTCTTCGCGGAAATCACGTGCGGCTACCTTATCTGATAAGTTCTGATGGGTAGCAGCAACAATGCGCACGTCAATGGATCGGGGCTTCTCGCTACCCACTCGATCGATGACTTGTTCTTGCAACACACGCAGCAGTTTAACTTGCATACTGAGGGGCATTTCGCCTATTTCATCTAGCAGCAAAGTGCCCTTATCCGCCAGTTCAAAACGACCTTTTTTGGCACTAGATGCACCCGAAAAAGCCCCTTTCTCATGGCCAAA
The DNA here is from genome assembly GCF_047730065.1 of Candidatus Njordibacter sp. Uisw_058. Classification (GTDB taxonomy): domain Bacteria; phylum Pseudomonadota; class Gammaproteobacteria; order Pseudomonadales; family Balneatricaceae; genus Njordibacter. The sequence continues at coordinate 718,451 of NZ_CP159829.1, read as the reverse complement.
CAATTCACTTTCAAGCAACTCTGAAGGAATAGCGCCACAGTTTACTGGCACATATGAGTGCTCGCAGCGGCTAGATTCTTGATGCAAGGCTTTCGCCACCAACTCTTTACCCGTGCCCGATTCACCAAGAATGAGCACAGAGGCGTTAGACTGAGCAACCTGCTGAATGAGCAGTTTAACCTGCTGCATGGGAGGCGAGTTGCCTAACAATAAAGAATCGGTAATTGACATGGGTCCATCCATACACATTTGGAACCGTCAAAATACCGACATATTCAATTTAGTGCAAGTAAAACACTCCGTTACTTTGTAACCAAGTGTATCTCGAGTCAATTGACCTTTTGCATATAGTGCATGTTTAAAGGTATTTTTTCCCAAGACCCACGAATATCTTTCAACATGGCCTGAATATTTTGCACAGTATCCGCATCATTTTTAAAACTGGCTCTAAATAATTCTTTGGTCATATATTGATACAAGGAATATAAATTATTAGCTAAATCTCCACCCGTTTCCATGTCTAAACATTCACGCATACCATTAATAATGGTAATGGAACGAGTGCTTTGTTTACTTCGTAACTCAAAATTGTTGTTTTGGATAGCTCCGATGGTCATGCTCATGGCTTCAATTGCACCATCAAATAACATCAACATTAACTGATGAGGTGACGCATAGGTGGTTTGGGTATCATTTTTAATTTGGCCATATTTCGCCAAGGCTGCGATAGCATTCATAAAGTGTTCCTTCATTACGGTAGATAACACTTATATTATCGGCAGAAAACACACAAACATTAACATCTTTGCTATTTTTTTAACGATCTTTACTCGAACTAATCTGATGCATTTCAGACGGAATCTGAGCCCAACTTTCTCGCACGGTTTTAAGCAACAATTGAATCTCTTTAATGGCTTCCACGTCAGATGTTAGGTTGGCCTGAAAGAGTTTCTCAACCATGTACTCATATAAATCATGAAGATTACTCGGTAACTCACCATGACTCATATCTAAACAATCTTTTAACCCATTAACGACAGCAATTGACTTACTGATCATCTTACCTTTTAACTCGTAATCTGAACGCGCGATGGCTTGTAATGCGACACCAATAAAAGTTATTGCACCGTCAAATAGCATCAAAGTTTTTTCATGAGCAGAAGCAAACTCTGCCTGCGCATCATGTTGAACATTGCCATATTGCTGAAGAGGGGATCGTCTAAACATTATAAAATATCATCATTTAACAAGGAGATCACAACATTATCATTATCATTATCATTTAATTTAATTTCAATACAAGTAAATTAACATTAAACCAATTAATCGTTACTTTTCGTAAATGGCAAATTTTCTAATTGCGTTTTCAGATATTCCTGTGTGGATTTCATTTCAGCCATTATCTTATTCATGGTACTAAATTGCTTAGTGTACCTCGCCTCAACAGACGTCATCTTCGTATCCAGCGCCTTTTGGTCGCTAGTTAGCTCTAATGTTGTTTTGGCATAACTGGTCTCTCGGAGCTTAACAACACCATCGAATGCGAGGTAAGCCGCTATTTGGTTTACCAAGTCTCCCGCAATGCCCCTACTGGCAGTGCCAAGAGCCGTTTGATCATCTGTATTGGCGCTAAACATTTTAGTGATGTCGTCATAATAATTGGTCAACGCCGCGCTTAACGTTGTTTGGTTCACCGAGAAGGTTCCATCCTTCTGTAGCGATATACCGATGTCCATTATATTGTTCTTGGTATTACCCGGTGTTGTACTATCAGTTGTCAAAAAACTACGCATCTTGCTTCTAATAGCCTTCACCTCAGAATCAGTTTTGAGGTCACCCTCATCCGTGGTTACAGAGCCAGCTGCAGTAAGACCTTTTATCACACCTTCAAACGTATTATAGGCATTTACTAAGTTTGTAATGGCTGCTTTGGCTACAGTTGTATCCCGCCCTACTGATAACACCACAGCACTGGCTGAAACTTCCATAAGATCAAGCTTAAGCCCAGGAACCACGGCTTCTATTTGGTTAGTTGCACTAGAAATAGCTAATCCGTTCACGCTGAGTGTGGCATTTTGCGCTCCTTGGATTTTATTACCATCACTTCCAACTGTAGTATCTACAGTTGAAATGGTAAGCGCAACAGAGCCGTTGGTTGTTCCACTAATGGTGCCTTTGGTCATCTGAGTATCACTTCCAACGTCACTGGTTACAGTGAAAGCCACTCCGCTGCCAGAAACTGCAGCAACTGTGATTCCAGATGCAGCATTTACCTGAGCGGCAAGCTGGACAATAGTATTTGCTGAGCTGGAAGAATAGGCCTGTGTGTAAGTAGTGCCTTCATAGGTAAATGACGCACTACCGCCGTCAGTAACTGCAGCACCGAGTGTATAGGTGTCTACCTCCCGTGTGTTTGTGGTTTGTAAACCAAACACAGAGTCTGTGATAGTCAGCGCGTTGTCACTCCCCTCAGGGCCTTCAACGACAACACGGAAAGCACCACTGCTAGTCTCTACAAGACGCGCAGAGACATCAGCAGTGAGCTCATTGATGCCAAGGACGAGATCTGCCAAGGACGTGCTGCCCGCTACTAAAGTAATCGTTTCAGCTGCGGCTGAACCCACTTGAATGACAACCGTTGCCGCTGATGTGCCGTTCTGATCCACCGTCGAAGCACCAATTCCTGCAGTAGTATCAGCAGTTGACACAGAGAGTGCTGTGGATCCATCGCTTGTTCCACCAATTATGCCTTTGGTCATCTGTGTGTCACTTCCAGCATCGGTGGTAATGGTAAACGTTGTACTGTTGGTGGCAACTGCAGTCACTGTTGCCCCAGCAGAACCTGAATTTATGGCGGCTACAAGTCCGTTCATGGTCGTTGCGGAGTCGGTAAGAAAGGCCTGGGTGTAAGTAAGGCCACCATAGGAAAATTCCACACTCCCGCTGGCGTTGACAGCCGAATTAAGAGTATAGGTGTCAACTTCTAGTGCTTCTGCAACAGCGGTTGTCTGGTAAACATCGTTTTGCGCCAATTGACTCACTGTTACCTTGTAAGTACCGGGCTCCGATGTGCTAGAATCAAATTGAGCGCTAAGCTGCGTGGGGGCCGAGTTCGAAAAAGAAGAGAAATTAAAGTCCCGCTTATCATCTACAGCTTGGAATGCCGTTTGTAGGGTAGTGAGAGAGGATTTAAGCTGAGCCATGCCGGAGACACTGGTTTCAACATCCTTGGTCTTACGATCAATAGTGGCTTGCTTACTGGCTTTTTCGGCATCAACTATAGCGGTGACTAAGGCTTTAGTATCGAAACCCGCACCAACACCCATTGCATTTAAATAGTCAACTGCCATAATCCCTCCGTTTCCTGATCCCTTTGCTGCAGGGCCATAAGTGGCAATTGTTTGCCGTTATATAGAAATTTCGTTTTGTATTTTACATTAAGCAAAAATCATGCCACCTTATAAGCGCACTGATTAACTAATGAATTCAAAAGCAAAAAAAACAGCGCCCTGTTAAGTAGCGCTGTTTTGAACTTTACCAACGTAATTTATTTAGCTAAGTCCTTTTATTAAATATTAGGCCCATCATCTGGTCAATATTCTGCATTGCTTTAAGTGCTTCTACACTAGGCATTTGCCTTATAAGTTCACCTGTACTTTTGTTGGTGACTCTTACAACATCCTTACCCGTTTGTGGGTCAGTACTAAATATAACGGCTTGGTTACGCGAAACCATGGCTTCGTTTAACTCTCCTATTTTAGCTTCAAGCTCTTTTGCTGAAATAATCGGTTCTCGATTAATATCCACCTTTGGAGCTTCAGGTACTGGCTTGGGTTGATGCTTTACTACAGCCTCTGTTTGCGCAACTGGTCGGCTTATATCGACCTGAGTATTAACTTTGTGAGGAGCCACTTGGGGATTCGTACCTTGTGCTTCAATCTCCACAATAACCTCCTATTTGGTTAATTAATCATAACAGAGAGTATAAGCTAGCTCATACCCTCTATTGCAGATTAACGCTTACTTTAGCAGAGACAATACACCTTGGCCAGAAGCGTTAGCTTGCGCCAACATCGCAGTACCCGCTTGCTGAAGCACTTGAGCCTTAGCAAGGTTGGCCGATTCTACGGCAAAGTCTGTATCTGCAATACGAGACTTTGCAGCTGATTGGTTTTCCACTCGATTCATCAAGTTAGACACGGTGTGATCTAGCCGGTTAGCTACCGCACCTAGCTCACTTCGATAGGAATCCACCTGCACTATTGACTCATCAACAGCACTCATTGCTGCAGTGGCGCCAGCGGCTGTTAAGATTGACGCGTTACCAGCAAAGCTCGCCGTTCTCTGCATCGCACCAGTGGTGAAGTCCGCACCCGCTAAAGTACTTGACAACGTCAGAACAGTAGAGGATGTTCCCACAGCGTTGAGATTAGTAGTGCTATCATTAATTTGACTTGCTAAGGCTAGCATAGTGGTCGCACCGTCAGTGACAAAGTCTTGCGAGAACTCAGTACCGTTAACATTTACGGTAATCGTCTCGTTGACTGCAGAAGTGGCGCTCAACGTATGGGTACCAACTTGCTTAGTCGTGGGACCGTTTACTGTAGTTTCAGCATAAATAGTTGTACCGGCTACCGCTACACTATCTGAAAATACTTTCAGACCAGTAGAAGTCCAACCTTCACCTGCTGTCAAACTTGTCAACGTCAGAACAGTAGCTGATGCTGTAGCATGGATATTTTCATTGTCAGCAGTAATTGTTGCTCCTAATTTTTGCATCGTTATAAGAGCGCTAGTGTCGAATTTTTGAGTGTAAGTCACACCACTAACGTCCATTTCAAGAGACGCCGATGCAGACGGGGCAGTAGTAATTGTAAAAGTAGTCACTGGCAGTGAGGCGCTGGTATGCGCAACAGTAATAGCAGCAGTGGCTAGCTCAGTAACTGCCGAACCAGTGTCAAAAACGGCCAAATCAGATGACTTCATTTGCTGGAATTGCATTGTGACGTTATCTGTTGCACCATCTCCAACCTGAAAAGAGACTTTGGATGTAGAATTCAGCATATTCGTGCCGTTGAAATCCGTCTCTGCAGCAACCGAGGTGATGGCAGATGCCAAAGCCTGAAACTCTGCATTCAAGGCAATGCGGTCAGAAGAAGAGTAACTTCCGCTGCTAGCTTGAGTCGCAAGTTCTTTCATGCGGTTTAGCATGGAACTTGTTTCTTCCAACGCGCCTTCCGCAGTTTGCAACATTGAGATGCCATCGTTGGCATTTCGAATACCTTGATTCATTGAACTGATTTTAGATTCCAAAGAATGAGAGATTGCTAAACCTGCAGAATCATCCATGGCTGAGTTAATACGCTGGCCAGATGCCAAACGCTCCATCGACGTTTCCATTGATTGGCGTGAGGTTTCTAAATGACGTTGCGCCGTTAAAGATGCTACGTTTGTTCCTATTACCATACTCATGATAAATACTCCTAAAGTAAATAAACCGACCCTATTTCTATACGATTTCCGAGCTGGAAATCGCTCGATTAAGGCCGGGTGGGAATAGCCTTTGGAGTTACTATCGGCTAACCTAGGTTGAACTTTAGGAGTTTTATGATTTTTTTTAAGTATCTACACGAGAATGTATGGGGAAATGAATGATTCACAGCGCTGAACTCATACAGAGTAAATATCAATAGAGTCCACATCAAGTCTAGAATGTAAGACCCTATTTTCTTAGGCGCATCACAGGTGATTAAATTTTATTAGAAAAGTAACGTCAATTAGATTCACAAGGGGTTTAGAATTAAGTCTACTAACCGTCACAATTGTCAGTTAACTGCTATTTTTGTTTTAATTGAAGTAGAGGATTGACCTTGAAAATAAGGCAGCACGATCACTCGACCCCCTAACTCGACCATTAACTTTCGGCCCTCTTCAATTTGTTTGTTGTCATGACTCTCACTTTCCATCAAAATATTTGGAACTATATTTCTAACATTTACAAAGGGCGTGTAATCTTGCTGGCCAACAACCAAGTCGACAAACTCTATTGCATTAGCTAACTCTAAGCGCTCAGAAAAATCAAGAATAGGCGCCTTGCCTTTTTTTGCCAAGACAGCCTCGTCTGACACTATGCCGACAATAAGGCGGCCATCTGGCCCAGCTATTGCTTTGGCGTTCTTTAGCATCATAAGGTGTCCTCGATGAACTATATCAAGGACAAAGTAAGAGTAAACGATGTTCATGTTAATATACCTTTGGTTCAGTTGGCCTAGCTAAATTCTTTCTACTATACTGGATTTAGTTTGTTTAGTGCTGCCATGAGATGATCAGCTAAAGTGGTAGGATTTTGCCAAATGGCAGGTTGGGTCTCAAAATCCAAGATCAGGTGAGGCGTTTGAGGTGGGTCTACACTCATATCTAAACCTGCCACGTTGATGAGCTCTCCATTTTTATACCTTTTATAAATAGACTTGGGATCACGACGACACAATTCATCTAAAGGTACTTTTAGATAGACTTCAAAATAGTTTGTTATGTTTTCACGATTCCATGCATATAGTTCATCGAACATCGATATTGTGGCGATCACAACTATAAAACCCTGGTCCGACAACAACCTGCACATCTGAGCATATTTTAGCGCGAGTTTAATTCTTGCTTTTCGGCTGTGACTATCTAGTACATTTTCAGAGACTTGCAAAAGATTACGCAATATATCCCCATCCAACAATATGGGCTGTGATTCACATTCTTGTAGGCGCTGAATTAACTCTTTAGCGAGGGTTGTTTTTCCAGCTCCTGACAAGCCTGTAATCCAGATCACTTTGCCTGCCATACACAATCTCCAATATCAGTGTTACCAATTTATTTTTAGTGGCTTTATCATATTTGGATAAGTGTGCCATTTAGCCAACGTATTCCAGCGATCGATCAAGCCTGACCTAAGGTATGAATAATAACCTGATTTCATAAACTGTTCTGCATCTTTATGCATGCGTTGAGCCATCTTTATTTCAAAACCAAACATTTTATCCAGCATTGGCCTTATTGCCTGGAGGTCCACTTTAAACTGTTCTAAGTTCTGCTCTGCATATCCAAACCTGACACTAAATGGGTAGAAGAGCGTACGAAGTATAAATTGATCGTTCTCAGTAAAAATTGACCCTAATTTACGCTCAATAGAAGTTTTGCCAAACGGCTCCATTCCATCTTTTTTAAAGTCAGGGCTGCCTGGATCACCCCACCATTTCTTACCCTGTGCTGTCATCTCATAAAGGCTTTCCGTCTCTTCAATGCCCATCCAATCACACAACGCAGGAATGGTTTTTTGAGGAGACTCCTTTAAATCCTCAAGTCGGACCCCAACGGCGTTTTGTTTGTCATAAATAATATTATCTATCTCATAGAGCATTGTAATGATTTTAGTCGGAATGTCAGCATATGCATTATTATGAAAGTTACTTCTGATCCAAGATTCACAAGCCTGTATGGGTTCACGGACCATCATGACCCAATTAGCGTTGGGTGCTGACTGTACAAAATTAAGTTTTGCGTAGTAATCTGGGTTATGGATATGATAAAAAATTAAGTTTTTAAGGTTACGATCTTTCAAAGCCTTATCGTAGGCCATGTGGACTAGTTTAAAGAAAACATAAGCATCAAGATGATCATTAAGGTCCATAAGGCGCTGCAGTTCTGCACGAAATAAGGCTTTGTCGACCCTAAGTACTTCGTCTCGTTGATCTCCAAGATTAGCCATTCCCTCTTTTTGACCCAAATTAGCAATAAGCGCTCTACTCATTGATTCAATCGGGTTTTGAACTGAGGCATCAAATAAGACTTCATAGGTTGCAATAAAGCGATCTGCCATCTTGTTCCATCCACCTGAAACTATCTTGTCCCAGGTGGAATGATTAAAGAACTCACTGAAATAAATACTAGGCGTCGTAGATACTTCTGGGTGACCATCAATAAGGCTATGCAGTAAGCCTGTGCCACTCCTTCCAAAATGGACTAGTGCCACTGTCTTATTAGGTCCAATCATTTGAGGAAGAGATTCTTTCGGCGTTACTGCTGGATTTCTGATGATTATATTGTCAGCTTTACTTAAGAGACTGCACACTTCATTTAAAGCACTTTCAGCATTTTTTCCCCCTTGGTGCAGGCTAAAACTCAAAACAGATTTTGCAATGCGAGCATACTTAGAACCTACCTTCAGATTAATCGTTGAAAGGAGGTCCTCAATGTCCGGAGTCTGTAACTTCATCGCTCGGAATGGGTATAACAGGCTATACCATGCACTTCCATAATCAGGTTTAATTTTTAAAGCCTGTTTGTAGCTTTCTATAGCAGCCTCTGAGTCACCCTTATCCTGCAGGGCATTACCCATATTGTAATAGGCCTCAGCATAATCAGGCTTGATCTCTAGAGCCTTTTTGAAGCTATCAATGGCGACCTCAAGGTCACCCTTAATCTGTTGCAGAGCACCTATATTATTATAGGCCTTAGCATAATTAGGCTTGATCTTTAAAGCTTTTTGATAGCTATGGATGGCAGCCTCAAAATCACCCTTATCCTGCAGTGTATTACCCATATTGTTATGGGCTTCGGCATAGTTGGGTTTAATATTCAGAGCCTTATTGAAGCTGTCTATTGCAGACTCCAGGTCGCCCTTATCCTTTAAGACAGCACCCATATTACTATAAGCCTCAGCATAGTCAGGCTTAATCTTTAGAGCCTTTTTGTAACTGCCTATTGCAGCCTCCAAGTCACCCTTATTGTTGAGGGCAACACCCATATTATAATAGGCTTCAGCATAGTCAGGTTGAATCTTCAGAGCCTGTTTGTAACTGCCTATAGCAGCATCAAATCGACCCAACCCTACATTAGCCGCGCCTTGAATATTATACACAGTCAATGAGTCAGGAAACTGCAACAACAATTGCTTGGCACTGTCCAAAGCCTGTTGGAGCTGCCCTTGCTGACAGAGGTTGATCAAACGCTGTTGTTGGTCTTGTGGTGGCTCTTTAACCTTTGATGCTTTACCAATAAGTCCAACCGATAGTGATTTGATCCCATCAAGAGCTCGCTTGTTCTTTGGAAATCTACCAAGAATATCATTATAAATGAGCTTGGCGTCCTCAGGAGACCCTGCTTTGGCTTTCTTCTTTGCAAGTCTTATCGCTTGATCAAGCTTTAAGCTGTCTAGGACATTAGGCCTCACTGGGTTTTGACCATCAGTGGAGGGGGTAGCTTTTTTCTGTACTTTATTTGACTCATTGAGTCTTTGTTCCAGCTGCTCAAAAGCTTCACCGCTGGCTCCCTTGCCCCTAGCTTGATCAAGCACAGTCTGGGCATCCACTATTTGATCTAATTGAATCAAAGCATCAATATAGCTTATCCAGTATTGATCTATGCCAGGGTTAGATTCTAAGGCGGCTTTAAAGTAAGCCAGCGCTTCTTGCATCTTATTCACATTAACCGCTAACACTCCCATATTATGATTGGCGTCAGGGTGTTTGGGTTGTGCCTGAAGTATTGCTGTATAGAGACGGTCTGCTTCTTGAACTTGGCCAGCTTTATGGGCTTCAACAGCCTGCTGAAGGACTTCGTCTAATGTCAGTTCCATAGTCAATCCATGATGTATTTTTTATTGACAAGAATATCATTAGCGTACATCTATATAAATACCTTACTTAAGTGGTAGTAACTTTAGTGCCATACTTAAGCAAGGCAGACAACTAATTACTTATATAGCTTTCCACTAAAAAAGTATTTTTGGATCTCCTATGCATGAAACTCCAGTATCTATAAACTGTCGTTGAACGATTAAATTATTGGGGCCCTTTTAACCCAAAAGGCCTGATGGATCTCTTAGCCCTATATATACTTCTAAGAATCTCGTTATATGCTTTCAGTTCCTTTTGGAATCCTTACTGTTCTTGGGGTATTTGTTTAGTCGATTAGCTTCTTAGAACCAGATTCTTTATCTTCTCTAAATAGCACCAGCGCAGGAGGAGCCAATTGAGGAGTGATTGGGTCAAGTAATTTACTAAGTGCGCTCGTTGCTTGGATTGAAGACCTAATCCCATTTCCATAGGGTAGATTCTTACAAGTTATAAAGTGTATGGATTCTGATTTCTCAAGTTCGTCAGTTACAGTTTTGATAGCAGTGACACCAGCATCTAGCCCATTGTATAAAGCAAGCCCTTTGAAGTTATTGTGGCGAGAAACCGGCACCTTGGAGCCCTTGTATAAAATGAGGTTTAAAAGGATTAACTTAAGACGCTTTTTGCCGACTTGGTGACGATTTAGGTTGGTCTCTTCGAATAGCTTATCAACCAGTGCACTTAATTCTCAAGCTAATGAGTCTAGTGTGTAGTTGAAGTTTTTAGGGTCAGGGTCTTTGATAATCAAGGTCACACTCGAGAGTTCTTGAGCATCTAGGCATTAAACCTAGATCTCGTTCTCAAGCTTAAGGATATAGGTCTGGATGAGTAATAGAACTATTTTTGGGTTCGGCATCGGAATGACTGCTGGTAAAAATATTGGTCAGATAGTATTTCGGTTTCTTACACACCTTATTCCACGAAGGGATGGTAATAATCTTTATTATTTATCACAGACAATAATTTTCAAACCTTATTTGATAACACGCCATTTTATATCAATTTGTTTCACAATATTATTGTGATGATCGATATAGAATTGTAATTCATCTCTTTTTATTTCACCTGTTTCGATTTTTTTTCTGATACGTTCATCAACCACAAGATTGCTTGATACTACTTCAAAATTAACGTTGTGTATTAATCCTAAAGGAGAGTTGGCAGCACGCATTATGGCCCATACCTCATTATTAGCTTTACTATACAACTCGAGCATCGCAACGGTTACTGGTCTGACATGTGTAGGGTCAGTTATAAAATCATCATGTCGGGGATGTGGTACGTGAATATTTATTAATGCATTATTTTTACAAATTCTATAAAGTTCTTTGATTATGTTATTAAATATATCTGGATCTTGACCTATGTGCTCTAGAACGTGCGACATTAAAATTTCATCAACTACATCATCATCAAAGGGATATGGAAATTTTTTCTAAATCATGCACTTTGTCAACATCATAATAATCAAACTTATCAACGTTAACATAGCCATTTTTAATTTTTGCGCCGCATCCAAGATTTAATTTCATTTTTTAACCCGTGTTTTATTAAGATAATCATTCTTTAATCAGGCTAATCGACAAAAAATATAGTGCCGATTATTGCTATTTTAGCATAGCACTTTAGCGATTTAATTTCATCGACGGGTATCCCCCATCCCCACCATATCAGCCAACCAAAAGGTCATCTGGAATCATAGACAGCTTAACAACGTGCAATATTGCATAATTTTCAGGCGCTTATTGGCGGGCTCGCTGAGCAGGTGAAATCTGCTCAAACTCTAGAAGCAGACCTCCTCCATACAGCCATACTTCAGGCACAACCTATCCATCCTAACGTTAATCATAACTTTGGGGGCGCTGGCCTTTAGTGTTGGCAAACTACAACAGTCATCACTATTTTTCAAAACAGTCTTGGAGATGCATCCGGGCGCAGGTCAATACTGGCTGAGTTACATAGAGGCTTAGTATTTCGCATATGACTTTTCTTCTACAAGTTCTGATCCAAACATATCATTTATTTTTCTTTTGATACGAGAACGTTCATCATTTGTGATGTATACACTGCGAGCGAGTTGAATAAACTCATCATCAAAGGAACTGTTCCTTTCTTTATCTCTGATTTGGTCTTCAATATCCCAAAGTTGCTGATTGATTTGCCGCAACTCACCCTCAAGTTGTGTCGTTTCCATAGTCTTGAGACAGTATTGAGTCAATATCGATTGGAGTTTCTTTAATTCCTGCTCAACATTTTCGAGAGCGCTTTTTGACGTAATATTTTCCAACTTAATTTGAAGAATCGTTATCTTGTCAAACAATTCGCCCCAAGATATGGGGATTTTTGGGCTATTCATTTCACTTCCTTTTTTTGTTGTAGCATAGAGCTTAAGTCCCTTTCAATAGTTTCAAAAACATCAACCCAATCTCCTTGGGATTTTTGCCGGTACAAAGTAATTGTTGGATACCAAGGACTGTCCGACCGATCTAACATCCATACCCAATGCGGAATCTGCTTTAAAACAAGCCATGTTGGTCTTCCAATTGCACTAGCCAAATGAACAATTGATGTGTCGCAGGTAATGATCAAATCACAGTTCATCATTACTGCAGCTGTATCAAGAAATGCATACTGACCTGTATCAAAATCATGTCCCAATGTGGTCACATCAAAGTCAATGCCAGCCATCTGGGCTTCACCCGCACCCTTATGAAGGCTGATTAACTCTATATTTGGAATACTAGAAATGCCCTCAAAAATTGACAGTGGAAAAGATCGCCCAATGGCGGCCTTTGCTGTACTACCCTGCCAACAGATGCCCACCTTAAACCTATCTGTGCTCACTCTTTCTCCCCAAGTTCGAATTTTCTCCTGGTCTGCAAATAAGTAAGGGCTTGCAGCAGGTATTGTTTCTAAACTAGTGCCTAAGAGATGGGGAAGGCTCATCAACGGGGCTTCAAAGTCAATGTTATTTTCTTTTGGAAAGCTTGTCACTAACCTGATGTTACTGTCCATAGTTTGCAACAAAGCATGTAATTTTGACTTTACTTTAAAGGTAATATCCGCCCCTTTTTGCTCAAGAAGTGGTAAATATCTGCAAAACTGGATCATATCCCCCAACCCTTGCTCTTCATAGATGACAAAGTGTTTGCCACTTAAGCTCTTTTTACCATCCCAGATAAGGTGGGCTCTAGTAGGAGCAGCAGTCGATTTTGTTTGTCTTAAGCGTGACTCGTAAAAATTGAATCCTTTCTCCACACTACCTTGCAAGAAATAGGGATAGGACAAGTTGTGAAAGGCCTCAGCAAAATTAGGCCTGATCTTGATAGCTTGCTTTAAGCTATCTATAGATGAGGCTAATTGGCCCTTTTCCCTTAGGGCAACACCCATATTATTATAAGCGTCAGCAAAGTCAGGCTTAATCTTTAGAGCCTGTTTGAAGTTACCAATGGCGGCATCTAGATTCCCCTTATCTATTAGGGCAAGGCCCATATTGTTATAGGCCTCAGTATAGTCAGGCTTGATCTTTATGGCCTTTTGGTAACTGTCTATTGCGGTCTCTAAATCACCCTTATCGTTTAGAGCATTACCCATATTGTAATAAGCTTCAGCATAATCAGGCCTAATGTTAAGAGCCTGTTTGAAATTAGCTAGCCCAGCGTCTAGATCATCCTTAGCCATCAAGGCAAGACCCATATTGTTATAGGCATCCGCATAGTCAGGCTTGATCTTTATGGCCTTTTGGTAAATGTCTATTGCGGTCTCTAGGTCACCCTTATCATTCAGGGCAATGCCCATTGTGTTATGGGCCTCAGCATAATCAGGCTTAATTTTTATGGCCTGTTGGTAGCTGACTATTGCAGCCTCTAAATCACCCTTATCCTGCAGGGCAAGACCCATATTGTAATACGCCTCAACATAATCAGGTTTGAACTTTAAAGCCTGCTGGTAGCTATCTATTGCGGCTTCTAAATCACCGTTACCCTGCAGGGCAAGACCCATATTATTATAGGCATCAGCATAGTCAGGTTTGATCTTTAAAGCCTTATTGTAACTGCCTATCGCAGCCTCCAGGTCCCCCTTATTCTTTAAGGCAACACCCATATTATTATAAGCATCAGCATAATCCGGTTTAATCTTCAGAGCCTGTTTGTAACTACCTATAGCAGCATCAAGTTGGCCCAACCCTGCATTAGCCGCGCCTTGAACATTATACACAGTCAATGAGTCAGGAAACTGCAACAACAATTGCTTGGCACTGTCCAAAGCCTGTTGGAGCTGCCCTTGCTGAAAGAGGTTGATCAAACGCTGTTGTTGGTCTTGTGGTGGCTCTTTAACCTTTGATGCTTTACCAATAAGTCCAACCGATAGTGATTTGATCCCATCAAGAGCTCGCTTGTTCTTTGGAAATCTACCAAGAATATCATTATAAATGAGCTTGGCGTCCTCAGGAGACCCTGCTTTGGCTTTCTTCTTTGCAAGTCTTATCGCTTGATCAAGCTTTAAGCTGTCTAGGACATTAGGCCTCACTGGGTTTTGACCATCAGTGGAGGGGGTAGCTTTTTTCTGTACTTTATTTGGCTCATTGAGTCTTTGTTCCAGCTGCTCAAAAGCTTCACCGCTGGCTCCCTTGCCCCTAGCTTGATCAGCACAGTCTGGGCATCCACTATTTGATCTAATTGAATCAAAGCATCAATGTAGCTTATCCAGTATTGATCTATGCCAGGGTTAGATTCTAAGGCGGCTTTAAAGTAAGCCAGCGCTTCTTGCATCTTATTCACATTAACCGCTAACACTCCCATATTATGATTGGCGTCAGGGTGTTTGGGTTGTGCCTGAAGTATTGCTGTATAGAGACGGTCTGCTTCTTGAACTTGGCCAGCTTTATGGGCTTCAACAGCCTTCTGAAGGACTTCGTCTAATGTCAGATCCATAGTCAATCCATGATATATTTGTTATTGAAAGAATATCATTAGCGTAAGTCTATTTGCATTCCTTTTTTTATTGCTGGCACCTACAATGCCATGCTTAAAAAAAACAGATAACTAATTGCTTAAATAATGTGTTGCCAATTTGGCACAACATCAAATGCTAACACTATTCGATCTTCTTGAGACTCAAATGGAATCGTGTAGTGAAGTAAAGATGCAGGGAAAAGACACAGACTCCCAGTAACCACATCAATAATTTTTTCTTGATTTGTGCTCTTAGCTGGTAGTTGATCTTGCTCTATACAAACAACAAGGTTCCCACTATTAATTTTTGCTTTTGGAGGGACGTTTATATAAATACTTCCGCTGATCCAGCCACTTTCATGCATATGGGGCTGCAAATTTCCTCCACTTTTCATACTTACAAGCCAACCCTTAATACTGTAGTCGGTTGGCCAACCTGTTATAAGCCCCTCTGTGCTATGTTTAAAATCAACTTTATACTTTTCAATTTCTAGACGTATGATTTTTTGTATGTCTTCTGTTAAATCATGCTGTAGGCTAAACAAATCACCAGTTGTTTGATTGCCGTTGGTCAAAAGCCCCTGATTTTTAAATGGAATCCTATTCTCATTTAAGATTATTTTTGCTGTCTTGATGAAAATTTTGTCAAAATCATATTGATCACTTAAGTCATTTTTTGAGATGTAATTCAATGGATTTTTGCAAAATAGGTTCGGTTTTTCTATTCCATATCTCAGTTCAGCGCGGCAACCAAGTGAGCCAATTATTGGATGAATTTCATGCCGATTTATAAGATCATCCAATTGGTCATAGAAAAGTGATTTTTTATCCTGAATATAAAGGCATTTTAATACGTAATATTTACTTTTTTCAAAATCGCTGAACTTAAAATGTTCAACAGCTTTTTTATATTGATTATCTGCAAATAGTAAAAGTCCCAGATTGTAATGTGTTTCAGCATAATCAGGTTTAATCTTAAGAGCCTGTTCGTAGCTTTCTATAGCAGCCTCCACGTCACCCTGATCCTGCAGGATAGTGGCCATATTATTATAGGCCTCAGCATACTCAGGATTAATTTTTAGTGCCTGATTATAGTTATCAATAGCAGCGTCTAAATCACCTTTTCTACTCAGAGCAATGCCTATATTGTAAAAGGCGTCAGCAAGTTCAGGCTTAATCTTAAGCGCCTGTCTGTAGTTGTCAATGGAGGCATCTAAGCTTCCTTTTCCCATCAGGGCATTGCCCATATTAATATAGGCGTCAGCATAGTCTGGTTTAATCTTGATAGCTCGTTTATGACTGTTTATAGCATCCTCTGAGTCACCCTTATCCTGTAGGGCATTCCCCATATTGCTATAGGCCTCAGCATAATCAGGCTCAATCTTTACAGCCTTTTTATAGCTACTTATGGCCGCCTCCAGATCACCCTTATCGTTCAGGGCATTGCCCATATTGTAATAGACTTGAGCATAGTCAGGCTTGATCTTTATGGCTTTTTGATAGCTGTCTATTGCGGCCTCTAGGTCACCCTTTTCTTGAAGGGCGATACCCTTATTGAAGTATGCGTCCACATAGTCAGGCTTAATCTTTAAAGCCTGCTGGTAGCTATCTATTGCGGCCTCTAAATCACCGTTACCCTGCAGGGCAAGACCCATATTATTATAGGCATCAGCATAGTCAGGTTTGATCTTTAAAGCCTTATTGTAACTGCCTATCGCAGCCTCCAGGTCCCCCTTATTCTTTAAGGCAACACCCATATTATTATAAGCATCAGCATAATCCGGTTTAATCTTCAGAGCCTGTTTGTAACTACCTATAGCAGCATCAAGTTGGCCCAACCCTGCATTAGCCGCGCCTTGAACATTATACACAGTCAATGAGTCAGGAAACTGCAACAACAATTGCTTGGCACTGTCCAAAGCCTGTTGGAGCTGCCCTTGCTGAAAGAGGTTGATCAAACGCTGTTGTTGGTCTTGTGGTGGCTCTTTAACCTTTGATGCTTTACCAATAAGTCCAACCACTAGCGATTTGATCCCATCAAGCGCTCGCTTGTTCTTTGGAAATCTACCAAGAATATCATTATAAATGAGCTTGGCGTCCTTAGGAGACCCTGCTTTGGCTTTCTTCTTTGCAAGTCTTATCGCTTGATCAAGCTTTAAACTGTCTAGGACATTAGGCCTCACTGGGTTTTGACCATCAGTGGAGGGGGTAGCTTTTTTCTGTACTTTATTTAGCTCGTTGAGTCTTTTCATTCTTAAGCCTAAACCACTTTGTATAATATTTTTTGTCACTCAATAAAGGGAGACGAAAAAGTTTCTATATAAAAAATGTTATAAGCCAAAGTATATCTTGGCTTAATAGTTTGATCATCTAATTTTTTGGGTGAACGTCAAACGCCAATACTATACGGTTTTCTTTTTCTTCAAATGGAAGTGTGTAGTGATGGAGTGAAGATGGAAAAAGGCATAGACTACCAGTCACTACATCGATAATACTTTGTTGGTTTTTCTCCACTCCTAGGACATGTTCTTGATCACTAATACACAAAACAAGGTTGCCACAATCAGTCTTTGATTTTGGCGGCACGTTTATGTAGATACTGCCCGTTATCCAGCCATTATCATGCATATGAGGGGCTAATTTCCCACCACTTTGCATGCTTACAACCCAGCCCTTAATTTCGTAGGAAGTTGGCCAATTCTTTATAAAACCCTCTTCACTGTTTTTAAATTGAATCCGGTATTTTTCAATTTCAGTGTGAATAATGTTTTCAATTTCTGTTTTAGGTACCTTCCCCTGAGCAAAAATATTGCCTGCAGTTTGGATCCCGTTAGTTAAATGCCCTTGCGCCTTATAGGACACGGAATTGTCAGTTAAGACATCTTTCACAGTCTCAATGAAAATTTTCCCGAAGTCATAAAGTTCATTTAAGTCAGTCTTTACAACATATTTTAAGGGATCATTACAAAACGGGTTTGATTTTTTTGTTCCATATTTAGACTCTGAGCAAAAAGCTAACGAACCCATAACGGCATTGATTTCACCTTGACATACTAAAAGATCAAATTTTTCATAGAAAATAACTTCTTCATCTTGAAGATACGAGCATCGAATAGCATAAAGTTTACCTTGATAGGTATCGGATAGACCAAATTGCTCCTCGGCTAAATTGTATTTTCTACTCTCAAATAAAAGCACTCCCAAGTTATGGTGGGCTTTAGCAAAGTCAGGTTTCAACGCGATCGCTTGTGTATAGCTTGCTTCAGCTTCATCTAATCTGCCTAGTTCTTGCAGCGTAGCGCCCAAGTTATTATGGGCTTCAGTGTAATCGGGCTTCAACACTACCGCTTGTGTGTAGCTTGCTTCAGCCTCATCTAATCTGCCCAGCTCTTGGAGCGTGGCGCCAAAGTTATTATGGGCTTCGGCATAATCCGGTTTGAACGCTATCGCTTGCTTATAGCTTGCTTTAGCCTCTTCTAATCTTCCTAGTTTTTTGAGCATGGAGCCCAAGTTGCTGTAGGCTTCGGCATAATCTGGTTTGAACGCTATCGCTTGTGTATAGCTTACTTCAGCCTCATCTAATCTGCCCAGTTCTTGGAGCGTGATACCCAAGTTGTAGTGGGCATCGGACAAGTCAGGTTTCAACGCTATCGATTGTGTATAGCTTGCTTCAGCTTCGTCTAATCTTCCCAGTTCTTTGAGCACGGTTCCCAAGTTGTTGTGGGCTCCAGCATAGTCAGGTTTCAACGCTATCGCTTGTGTATAGCTTGCTTCAGCTTCGTCTAATCTTCCCAGTTCTTTGAGTGTGATACCCAAGTTGTAGTGGGCTTCAGCATCTTGTGGCACTAATTGCACAGATTTTTGCATAGAAGTTAGTGAGTCAATAATTCTGCCTGTTTGTTTGAGTACAGCACCAAGCACTTTCCAGCCAAATTGATGCGCGGGAAATTGTTGAGTGAGGGAAATCGCAAGCGTTTCAGCTTCACTAAATCGTCTATTTTGATAGTGCTCTAAAAGACTGCCGAGTAGTTCTTGAGGTGGCTCTTGAACCTTTGACACTTTACCAATAAACCCACCCGATAGTGACTTAATCCCATCAAGAGCTCGCTTGTTCTTTGGAAATCTAGCAAGAATATCATTATAAATGTGCTTGACGTCATCAGGAGACCCTTCTTTGGCTTTCTTCTTTGCAAGTCTTATCGCTTGATCAAGCTTTAAGCTGTCTAAGACATTAGGCCTCACTTGGTTCTGACCATCAATGTGGGGGTCAGCTTTTACCTGTGCTTCATTTAGCTCGTTGAGTCTTTGTTCCCGCTGCTCAAAAGCTTCACCGCTAGCTCCCTTGCCCTTAGCTTGATCAAGCACAGTTTGGGCGTCCACTATTTGGTCTAATTGAATCAACGCATCAATATAGCTCAACCAGTATTGACCTATGCCAGGATTAGCTTCTAAGGCTGTTTTAAAGAATAACAATGCCTCTTGGATCTTATCAGCACCAACCGCCAACACTCCCATATTATGATTAACGTCAGGGTGCTTGGGTTGGTCCTGAAGCATGGCTGTATAAAGGCGGTCTGCTTCTTGAATCTGACCCGCTCTATGGGCTTCAACAGCCTTGTGCAAGGTTTCGTTTAATGTCAGTTCCATAATCAGTCCATGATGTGTGTATTAGTAATAAGAATATTATTACCATACATCTGTTTGATTAGTTTTTTCAGCGCCAAACTTAAACACACACTCCAGCGCAGATCAATATTGGCTAAGTTACATAGGGGCTTAGTATTCCGCATATGATTTTTCTTCTACAAGTTCTGATCCAAACATATCATTTATTTTTCTTTTGATACGTGAACGTTGATCATTGGTGATATAAACACTGCGAGCGAGTTGGATAAACTCATCATCAAAAGCATGTTTCCTTTTTTTATCTCTGATTTTGTCTCCAACACAACCCTCTATCATCGTGTACACTGTATCTTTTAAGGTAGACTTTGACTGCCATCCCAATACTGCCTTTGCTTTATCAGCATTACCACAACTTTGGTTAATATCACTTGGCCGCATTAATGATAAGTCAACCTTTACGTGCTCATGCCAATCTAAATCTAGACAGGAAAAAGCCTCCACCACAAACTCTTTAAGGGAATGAGACTTTCCTGTAGCGATTACAAAGTCATCCGCATTTTCTTGCTGCAGCATGCGCCACATTGCATCTACATACTCTGGAGCCCAGCCCCAGTCTCTGTGTATTTCTATATTTCCCAGCAAAAGGGTTTCGCCACTACCATTTTTAATTCGTTTGGCTGCCTGTATAATTTTTTGTGTGACAAACCGCTCTGGTCTTAGCGCAGACTCATGGTTAAATAGTATTCCAGAACACGCAAACAAACCGTAGGCTTCACGATAACTCGCGACAGCCCAAAACGCAGCGGCTTTAGCAACAGCATAAGGGCTTTTGGGC
The DNA here is from genome assembly GCF_047730065.1 of Candidatus Njordibacter sp. Uisw_058. Taxonomy (GTDB): domain Bacteria; phylum Pseudomonadota; class Gammaproteobacteria; order Pseudomonadales; family Balneatricaceae; genus Njordibacter. Next base: position 698,367 of record NZ_CP159829.1, on the reverse strand, counting down.
TTAAAGGCGGTTGTTTCGTTAGCAGACACCCCTGCGGTATTACCAAAACACTCACTCGATCCGGCATTATAGAATCGAGCGTTAAGCTTTAAAAACCGCAGTCCCTCAAGCAAGTTCAAGGTCCCAGTATTGATACTGTCAAAAGTTTCGATTGGCTGCTCAAAAGACAAGCCTACAGAAGTTTGGCCAGCCAAATTATATATTTCATCTGGCTCAACATCAGACAGCACCTGAAGCACACTCCGAAAATCATTAAGGGCCATTGAATAAAGCACAACATCATCAACGATACCTAGACGATTCAAATTGGTTAAGCTATTAGTAGAAGAATCTCTTGAAGTACCAACCACTTTGTAATCTTTAGACAGCAGAAGCCTTGCAAGGTATGCTCCATCCTGCCCAGAAATTCCACAAATTAGCGCTGTTTTTCGTTTACTAGATTTCATTAGCCCACCTTTTTTGTTCGGTTTTTGAAAGTTCACTTTGGTTGCGAGTTTTAGCTTTGTTCCTTTAAAGTAAGTCTCGCTAACAAGTGTTTGGCTTCTGTTGCATATTTGGTAATCCTCTTTAATAGATGTTAAATACCAGTCAATTTAACTGCAACTTGTTTTGTAAAGAATGAGATTGCTATCACTTCATAACTATATTTGTTGATAGAACAGAATTCGTTTAATGCTTTAAATTCGTCTTGTTCCCAATTTTCGTTCATTAGGAGTTCATCAAAGATAAAAATAGTATCTTTATCCATTACTGGTTTTGAAAAATTTAAAGCACAAATAGTTGAGGAGTATAAATCTGCATCAAAATTTATTACTGATGCCATAGGCCGACTTTCAGAAAAAAAGACTGGCAAAGTATCTTCAAATTTACCTACAATAAACTCTCCCCCTTTTATTTTAGGCACATTTCCATCACTCGTATAAGCACCAGCCTTTCGGGCAACACTACCATTTTCGCTATGCCAATCCTCTGGCAAACCTGTGAACGTGTCAAACCCATAGCCTTTTTTAAAAACCTTAAGAAGATATTTAAAGGATGACGCCCTCCACACACCAAATTCATAAAACGGTTTTGAAATTATGCTTTGTTTAACTACGGAATCAAAAAAGTGCCCCTTATCAAAGTGTAGCTCAGGAAGATTAGGTAGGCTAAAAGCCCAAGAAAATGAACGCATAAAGGGGTGTTTTTTGAACTTAGATTGCATCAAACCATCAAAACTATTTCTGTCTCCTTGATAGAATCTTAATGCAGCCTTCATTAATTGTGCTTCCAAATGGTTTGCATCTGCAATCAAACATTTATCAATCCAATATTCGGCTCCTCCAATAGTCTTTTCAACACCATGTAGGTTCCAAAAAGCTTCACCAAAGTCAGGTTTCAACACTATCGCTTGCGCATAGCTAGCTTTAGCCTCATCTAATCTACCCAGTTCTTGCAGTGTGACACCCAAGTTATTATGGGCTTTGGCATCGTCAGGTTTCAACGATATCGCTCGCGTGTAGTTTGCTTCGGCCTCGTCTAATCTTCCTAGTTCTTTAAGGATGCCACCCATATTATTATAGGCATCAGCAAAGTCAGGCTTGATCTGTATGGCCTGTTTGTAACTGTCTATAGCGGCCTCTAGGTCACCCTTATCAAACAAGACAGCACCCATATTGTTAAAAGCCTCAGCATAGTCAGGCTTGATCTTTACCGCCTGTTTGTAACTGTCTATAGCGGTCTCTAGGTCACCCTTATTCTTCAGGGAAACGCCCATATTGTTATAGGCCTCAGCGTAGTCAGGCTTAATCTTGATGGCCTGTTTGTAGCCGTCTATAGCATCCTCTAGGTTACCCTTATTGTTCAGGGCAACACCCATATTGTTAAAAGCCTCAGCATAGTCAGGCTTGGTTTTTACCGCCTGTTTGTAACTGTCTATAGCGGACTCTTGATCACCCTTATCGTTCAGGACAATACCCATATTGTAATAGGCTTCAGCATAATCAGGCTTAATCTTTATGGCCTGCTTCAAGCTACCCAGAGCGGCATCTAGATCATCCGTATTCTGCAGGGCATTACCCATATTATAATAGGCTGCAGCATAATCAGGCTTAATCTTGATAGCCTTTTTGTAGCTGTCTATTGCGGACTCTAGATCACCCTTATCTTTCAGGGCATTACCCATATTATAATAGGCCTCAGCAAAGTCAGGCCTAATCTTTACGGCCTGATTGTAACTGTCTATTGCGGCCCCTAAATCAACCTTATCCTGCAGGGCATTACCCATATTGTTATAGGCATCAGAATAGTCAGACTTGATCTTCAGAGCCGTTTTGAAGCTATTTATAGCGGCCTCCACATCACCCTTATCCTTTAGGGCAACACCCATATTATTATAGGCATCAGCATAGTCAGGCTTTATTTTCAAAGCTTTTTGGTAGCTATCGATGGCAGCCTCAAGGTCACCCTTATCCTGCAGTGCATTACCCATATTGTTATAGGCATCAGAATAGTCAGGCTTGATCTTTAGAGCCTTTTTAAAGCTATCTATAGCGGCCTCCACATCACCCTTATCACTCAGGGCATTACCCATATTAAGATAGGCATCGGCATAGTCAGGCTTAATCTTTAGAGCCTGTTTGTAACTGCCTATTGCAGCCTCCAGGTCACCCTTATCCTTTAAGGCAGAACCCATGTTGTAGTGGGCGTCCGCATAATTAGGCTTGATCTTCAGAGCTTGTTTGTAATTATCAATGGAAGCATCAAACTGCCCCAACGCTGCATTAGCGACGCCTTGAATATTATACAGTGTCAATGAGTTAGGAAACTGCAGAAGCAATTGCTTGGAGCTGTCCAAAGCCTGTTGGAGCTGACCTTGCTGACAGAGGTTGATCAAACGCTGTTGTTGGTCTTGTGGTGGCTCTTTAACCTTTGACACTTTACCAGTAAACCCACCCGATAGTGACTTAATCCCATCAAGAGCCCGCTTGTTCCTTGGAAATCTAGCAAGAATATCATTATAAATGCGCTTGGCGTCCTCTAGAGACCCTGCTTTGGCTTTCTTCTTTGCAAGTCTTATCGCTTGATCAAGCTTTAAGCTGTCTAAGACATTAGGCCTCACTGAGTTCTGACCATCAATCTGGGGGGCAGCTTCTTGAATCTTGCCAGCTTTATAAGTTTCAATAGACTTATCTATGGTTTCTTCTAATGACAGTTCCATGGGTTATTCCAAGATTTAATTACTGGTATAGGGCTATTTGTAAGGCTTTAAAATCTATTAATTCGCTAAGCATGGCATCAGAGTTGATCGTTTAACTCATTTTAAATCTTGACTTGATACCAGCGAACTTACATCTAAATCAAGGTAATTCTAGCCCTTTTAGTTATACAATCAGGGCCAGAATAACAAGGTGAAACTTCAGCCAAATAAAGCTGCTGCTCTAGTATTACTTTAAATCACGCGATAGAGCAAAGGAGATCTTCCAGATGCATTTAAGCATTAGAAAGGCCAGATCTTATAGAACAATTTGGTGCCCCAACCTGCTTTGGTCGCGTCCACATAATCGCCGTCACCACTGTAGCTAATTTCTGCATTGGCGATGCGCTTGGACAGCACGGTGTTATCAGGCTGCACATCTTCTGAGCGAATCATGCCCGAAATCTGGATGTATTCATTACCGTCGTTCAAGGCGATCATCTTTTCACCACGAATGATCAAGTTACCGTTGGTGAGCGCCCGCACCACGGTGGCTGATATATCGCCACCCAGGGTATTAGACTGTTTCACTTCGCCACTGCCGGTGTTATCGATATTACTGCTAGCCAATGCAGTAGCCAGGGTTGCATCGCCCAGTCCTATCCCAGCCACTGCAGTATTGTTGGATTTTCGTGAGGTGACATTACTCGCACTTTTTTGCGACAAGGTTTTTTCGCGCAATATAATGGTAATAATGTCACCCACCCGATAGGCCTTGCGGTCACCAAATAAACCATCATTGATACCCCCAGAATAAATTGACCCATCGGCCACTGCTTTTTCAATGATGGCTGCGGGTAACACCGGCGAGAAGTCACTGGTTTTAACCGGCATGGCCTTGCTGCCGCAGGCACTAACGAATACACAGGTCAGAACGAGCGTGCCTATTTTAGATGCCTGCTTGTATGTCGATGTTAATTTAGCCATGAGTATCACCTGTTTTTAATTACGTGGGTTTAATCACTTATGTTTAAAGGTTGTTGTTAATGAAACGCAACATGCCGTCTGCTGCCGATATGGCTTTAGAGTTCACTTCATAAGCGCGCTGGGTTTCAATCATGTTGACCATGGATTCCACCACGTTCACGTTGGAAGCTTCCAACGAACCTTGAATCAGGGAACCTGCACCATCTTGTGAAGGAGTAAGTACCTGGGCCTCGCCACTGGCGGCCGTTTGCACATACACGTTACCACCCATGGCTTGCAGGCCAGCTGGGTTAATAAAGTTCGCCACCTGAATGTTACCTACGGTTTGGGATTCGGTTTGGTCAAATGTTTGTACACTCACGGTGCCATCTTTACCAATGGTAATAGTGCGGGCATTAGTGGGTATTGTAACGGCTGGCTGTAATAGGTTGCCACTCGCGGTGACTAGCTGGCCCACATTATTAAGTTTTAACGAACCGTCTCGCGTATAGCCAATGGTGCCATCTTGGCGTAGGGTTTGTAAAAAACCATCACCGTCAAGTGCAAGGTCAAGGGCGTTATCCGTTTGAATCATGTTACCTTGGCTATGAATTTTCTCGGTGGCCACTACACGAGTACCTGTACCTAATACTAAACCGGTCGGTGAATTCGCGCCTTGGCCCACTTGTGCGCCGGGTTGGCGAATAGTCTGATAGAGTAAATCTTCAAACACGGCACGGTCTTTCTTGAAACCAGTGGTGTTTACGTTAGCCAGGTTGTTGGCCACTACAGTCATACGGCGCTGTTGAGCATCCAAGCCTGTTTTAGCAACCCATAATGAGGAATCCATAAGAATCTCCTATTTATTTCTTAGTTTAAGCGCATGAGAGAGGCGCTAGCAGCGTCCACTTCACGGGCATTTTTAATCATGTTGACAGCCATTTCGTATTGGCGAGACAGGGTAATCATCCTCACCATTGAATCCACGACGGTCACGTTACTGCCTTCCAATGCATTGGGTGTAACTGTCACCTCGGCACTCGCTGGCAACACGCCTTCTTTTAGCTGGTAAAGGGCATCCTCTCGGATGAGCATCTCTTGACCTTGGGTGTCGACCAATTTAAGTCGCCCCACGTTTACTTCTGCGGTTTCACCCTGGGGGATCATATTCACTGAGCCGTCTCGAGCAATCGATATATTACTACCTGCGGGAATGGTAATAGGGCCATTGTCGCCTACCACTAGATGTCCAGTACCCGTAACCAGTTGATTATTGGCTGACACCGATAAGTCACCCCGACGGGTGTAAAGATCCTGCCCCTCTGGGCCTTGCACAGTAAGGGCGCCTGCATGGTTAACATAAACATCTAACTTCCGGCCACTCACCATTAAAGCTCCTGGGTTCATGTCTACCACGTTGGTCGCATTGGACACGGGCATGGCTCGCGTATTAAAAGTACCGGGTATATGCACGTCTAGGGATTTAGTTTGTTCACTGTAAGACTTCTTAAAACCAGGGGTGACCACGTTGGCAATCTCGTGCGCATTGTTGGCTTGTTTAGTCTGTACGCTCTTCATGCTGTTAAGCATGGTAAATATCATCTTATCCATTTTGGCCTCAGTAATTATTGCCTTGTGTCCATACTTAAGCACAGACTGTGCCAAAAACATTAAAATTTTGTTTTATAAGGGTTTTTTAAACGACTCGAGTTTAAACGGCAAACCTTTGCCGCGGCATATTGACCCAGCTATTGCATCCACAAGAGGCTTAGCCTTATGCTTCTTAAACGAAGCAACCGAATTCACAGGAGATCTCCTAGGCCATGGACCAAACTGCCAACCAAGCCCCTGTGCCTGCGCAAGACTTAAACCAAGTGCTAAAGGCACAAACTGAGGCCTATTTAGAGCACGGCATCCCCTCCCTAGAGCAAAGGTTGGCAAACTTAAACAAGCTCTTAAACATCCTCAAAACCAATCAGTCTGCCATAACAGAGGCCATTTCGAAGGACTTTGGTCATCGCCCATTCCAAGAAACACTGCTAGCAGAACTGTATTTGTGCATTGACGGTATTAAGTATGCTCGCAAACGTTTAAAGCAATGGATGCGGCCCCAAAAACGTGTGGTGTCCCTATGGCTATTGGGGGCTCAAAACACCGTAATCCCCCAACCTCTGGGTGTGGTGGGTATTATTGTGCCATGGAATTACCCATTATTTTTGTGTGTCAGCCCCCTCGTTGGCGCCCTGGCTGCAGGCAATCGCTGCATGATTAAAATGGCGGCTAATTCAAGCCACCTCAGTGAGTTATTACAACGCTTATTTGCCAAACACTTTGCAGCCAACATGCTCACCATTGTGGAGGGTGCTAAAGGCTCAAACTTTGCTGCCCTAGCCTTTGACCATTTGGTGTTTACCGGTTCTAGCCATACTGGCCGCCAAGTAATGCGTGCTGCCGCCGACAACCTGACTCCAGTAACTTTAGAGCTGGGTGGTAAATCGCCAACAATTATTGCACCCGATTACTCAATAGCCAAAGCGGCAAAACGACTGTTGTTTTCAAAGTACCTTAACGCTGGGCAAACCTGCGTGGCACCAGACTATTTATTTGTGCCCGCGGGTCAAGTCGAAGAGTTTGTCGCGGTAGCTAAAACCATTGTCAGTGCCCGTTATCCAGATATCGAACACCAAGACTACACCTCTATCATTAATGACAGGGCCTACATGCGCCTTAAAAGTATTCTTGCGGATGCCTTGGAGCAAGGTGCAATAGCAACAACATTGGTGCCCAGTAGCGTGGCTAATGATGTCACTAGAAAATTCCCTCCCACACTATTAACCGGTGTTACAGGGACCATGAGAGTGCTGCAGGAAGAAATATTTGGTCCCATATTACCGATTATGACGTATCAACATATCGACCAAGTGTTAGACTATATCAATAGCCAAGACCGACCCTTGGCGTTGTACTTATTCAGTGATGATAAAACCCTGCAGACAAAAGTCATCAATAAAACTCGGTCTGGTGGGGTATGCCTTAATGACACCACCATTCATGTCGGCCAACACGACATGCCGTTTGGCGGCGTCGGTGAAAGTGGCATGGGGCAATACCATGGCGAAGAGGGCTTTATGGCCATGAGTAAGCTACGCCCCATTTTTAGGCAAGCGCACACGTCGGCCTTATCGCTAATGTACCCGCCTTATGGTAAAACCTTCGACACCATTATTAAGCTCATGCTTAGATTATAAGTCACCATTGAAAAACAAAGATGATCTAATATGCCCATAACTCTCCAAAGCCTCTGGCAGGCCAGCACTAATAACCCCTTTACCGGCCAAGCTCTGGCACATCATGCGCACGCAGACGTAGCCATTATTGGGGGCGGCTATGGTGGCTTGTCAGCGGCCTTGGAGTTAGCTAAAAGCGGCCTTGATGTGCACTTGCTTGAAGCCCAAACCATTGGCTTTGGTGGTTCTGGGCGTAATGTGGGTTTGGTGAATGCCGGTTTATGGACCCCACCCGACGACATTGAAGCTACACTAGGACAAGCCGCAGGACAAAAACTGAACCAAGCCTTCGCCTGTGCACCTGATATGGTGTTTGATTTAATCCAAAAATACCAGATCGATTGCAACCCAGTGCGACATGGCACCCTTCACTGTGCCACCAACAAAAGCGGTCTGAAAGATCTTAACCGACGTTTTTTACAGCAGCAAAAGCGCCAAGCCCCTGTGGAATTATTAAGCGCATCGGCCACAATGCAGCGCACAGGCTCTAGTGAGTTTTTAGGGGCTTTATTTGATGCCCGTGCTGGCACTATCCAGCCCTTAAGTTATGCCTTTGGTTTAGCCCACGCAGCAGTGAAAGCCGGCGCGAGCATAAACACTCAGTCGGCTGTGCTTGATTATCGTTACCAAGACAAGCAATGGCACATCTTCACTGCACAAGGCCGCGTTAGTGCCAATCAATTAATTGTGGCAACTAATGCTTATGGCACCCAAAACGATGCCCAGCGTAGCTCTAGGGATGCTCAAAGTCAGGCTCCACAAAGCCAAACAAAAGGTTATTTTACACCCATCGGTTACTGCCAATTTGCCACTGCACCGTTAACTCTGAAACAGCAAGAGGAGATTCTACCTCACAAAGAAGGCTGCTGGGACACGGCCCATGCTATGTCTTCTTTCAGACTCGATCACAAGGGCCGTTTAATTATTGGTGGTGTGGGTTCTTTAGAGCATAGAGGATCTAGCACTCACATGCATTGGGCCCAGCGCAAACTCAAGGCCTTATTTCCAGAGCTGAAAGCCTATGAATTTGACTATATGTGGAGTGGCCAAATTGCCATGACTGCTGACAAACTGCCTAAGATGTGTGCCATGGGTCCTCAAGCCATTAGTTTATATGGATACAGTGGCCGCGGCATTGGCCCCGCTACTACCTTGGGTTGTGCTGCAGCAAAATGGGCCATGGGTTTAGATGAAATCCACTTACCTCTTGCTATTAGTGACCCTACAATGGACTGCCACTGGCGCTTAAAATCAGCCTATTACAATACCGGGGCGTTGCTGGCTCATTGGTTTGAGAGCCGTCTTTAGGGCCCACATAGGTAGTTATTAGGCATGCTTTTATAATGTTAGTGAAAGACCAACATGAAGCTAACATTTGACCTAAACTAAGTTGACACAAATCTATTATGGAGCTGACATGAACAAGGTAACTTTAGAGTCAGATGGCCAAATCATTCGCTTAACAGTGGCTGATCACACTAGCCGCTTTCACGCCATTTGGCTCAGGGACAATGCGTTAGATCCAGCCACACGCAGCGCTAGTAATGGCCAGCGACTGATTACCTTACAAGACATTGATGCTAAGATTTTTGTCAGTCATACCCAAGTCACACAAGATGTCTTAACAGTGACTTTTATGCCCGAAAACAAAACCGTCGATTTCCCTCTTAATTGGCTTTTAAGTCATGCGTATGACAAACCCATTGAGACCACCAAAGGGTGGCATAAACCCAACCAAACCCTGTGGGACAGTCGTTTAATGGCCAGCTTACCCGAGGCTGAGTTTGATGCTGCGGTTACCTCGCCACAGACTTTAAAGGTGTGGCTTAAGCAGATAGCACAGTTTGGTTTTGCCAAACTCAATGCAGGTCCGGTGCATGCGGGTGCTTTAACTCGGGTAGTTGACCTGTTTGGCCATTTACGCGAGACCAACTATGGCCGCATATTTGAGGTGCGCGTTGAAGAAAAGCCCACTAATCTTGCCTATACTGGCTTAGCTTTACAGGCCCACACAGATAACCCTTACCGCGACCCTGTGCCCACCATTCAAGTGCTTTATTGCTTAGAAAGCTCTGTACCTGGTGGCGACAATGTCTTAGTGGATGGTTTTAATGCGGCCACCCAATTGCGTCAAGTAGACCCTCATGGTTTTAATTTGCTCAGCACCTATTGTGCGCATTTTGAATATGCTGGCGAACACGACGTTTGCTTACAGGCAAGACGCCCCATGATCGAGTTGTCTGCTGATGGGCAATTACAGGGCATTCGCTTCAATAATCGTTCTGCAGCACCTTTTACCGATATTCCTTTTGAGCACATGCAAGACTACTATGCCGCCTATCGCCACTTTGCTGAAATTATTGACAACCCAGCCTCTGAAGTTGGCTTTCGACTCAATGCTGGTGATTGTTTTGTGCTGGATAACACCCGTGTGTTGCATGCTCGTAAGGCATTTTCTGGCGCTGGCACGCGCTGGCTGCAAGGCTGTTATGCCGACATGGATGGCCTGCTTTCTCGCTTATCTGTGCTTACTAACAACCATAAAGATGCCCTTTTGGGTTAGAAGTCGAGTTAAGAGCGAAGTAGGCCCTGAGATAGGAGTAAAATCATGCAAAATCACGTTAAGAATTTAACCCCAAGCAACATTGTGGCTCACTTAGGCCACATATTTCACCACAGTGGCAGGCAAGCTTATCTGGGTGAGCCCGTGACTATGGCACAACATATGCTCCAAGGGGCGTCTCTGGCAGAGCATCAAGGGCACTCTAATATCGTGATTGCTGCGGCTTTATTGCACGATATAGGTCATTTCACCAGTGACTTTGGTACTTTTTCAATGGACGACTCCCATGATCGCCAGCATGAGGTTTATGGCGCCAAAGTATTAGCACCATTTTTTCCAGAATCTGTGACCCAATGTGTGCGCCATCATGTGTCGGCCAAGCGTTACTTATGTGCGACCCGATCAGAGTATTTTTCAAAGCTAAGCGCCGCCTCAGTGCACTCATTAAAGCTTCAAGGTGGGCCCATGACTGCCCTAGAAGTGTCGCAGTTTGAGACCAACCCCTACCTGCAATCGATTATCAAGGTACGTTTGGTGGATGATGGAGGTAAAGTGGCTAACCTTAAAACCCGCAGCTTTAGCGACTTTAAGCAGCTACTGCAGAACTTAGTGGATGAACATTGCACTAATCCCCTTTAATGACTAGTGCCTGTTAATACCTGCTAGCGACTCCTAATAGCTGCTAGACACTCCTAACAACCACCAGTAACTTCTAATCCCTGCTAGTTAATGCTGGTCACTGTTAGTGACCAGTTTTTTGATTTCATCCAGACTGGCTGGATCATCAATGGTGGCTGGCACCACAAAAGTTTCACCATTAGCAATGTGACGGATGATGTTACGTAAAATTTTACCTGATCTGGTTTTTGGCAAGCGCGCCACTATGTGAGCACTTTTTAACACCGCAATAGGACCTATGGTTTTACGCAACATGGTTACAATTTCTTTACTTAGCTGAGCTTCATCAATGCTTGCGCCCACTTTAAGTAATACTAAAGCCATGGGTAATTGGCCTTTTAGATCATCTTGCACCCCTATTACGGCGCACTCGGCGACCATCTCATGAGCACCTACGACCTCTTCCATTTCACCCGTAGACAACCTGTGGCCGGCAATATTAATAACGTCATCCGTACGCCCCATAATAAACACATAGTCATCCTCGTCACGATAACCACCGTCGCCCGAAGTGTAATAGCCTGGAAATTGTGCCAAATAAGAGTCATGCACACGAGTGTCATCCCCCCAAATGCCAATTAAACATCCAGGTGGCAGGGGTAACTTGAGGGCAATATTACCTTTTTCGTTAGCTCCTAAAGGCACACCTGCATCCGACAAAATACGTAAGTCGTAACCTGCAATAGCCACAGTGGACGAACCTGCTTTGGCAGGCAAATCATCCAAACCCACGGGATTGGCACAAATAGACCAGCCCGTCTCTGTTTGCCACCAATGGTCGACCACTGGCCTTCCTATAATGTCTAAGGCCCAATTATAGGTGGGTGGGTCTAGTCTTTCACCCGCCATAAATACTGTTTCTAAACTACTAATGTCATACTTTTTAAGTAATTCACCCTTAGGATCTTCTTTTTTAATGGCTCGAAAAGCAGTCGGTGCTGAGAAAATAGCTTTGACTTTATATTCCTCGATCACACGCCAAAATGCGCCCGCGTCTGGCGTCATGACTGGCTTACCTTCATAAAGAATACTGGTACACCCTGCCAACAATGGCGCATAAACAATATAGGAGTGCCCTACTACCCATCCCACATCTGACGCTGCCCAAAAGACATCGCCAGCCGACATATTGTAAATCGCACTCATACTATAATGAAGAGCCACCGCATGGCCCCCATTGTCCCGCACGATACCTTTGGGCTTGCCCGTGGTGCCTGAGGTGTAAAGAATATAGAGAGGGTCTGTTGCTTTCACAGTGACTGCTTCGGCGGGTTCAGCCTGGGCCATCAACTGCAGCCAGTCATGATCACGCCCTGCTTGGAGGGATGCCTCTAATTGTGGTCGTTGTAATATCACCACACTTTGCACTTGATGCTGGGCTAACTGCAAAGCCTCATCTAACAATGGTTTGTAGGCAATGACCTTGGCCACTTCAATGCCACAAGACGCACTAATAACGGCCGTTGGTTTTGCGTCATCAATGCGCACAGCCAATTCAACTGCAGCAAAGCCCCCAAATACCACAGAGTGCACAGCACCAATACGAGCACAGGCTAACATGGCAATCGCAGCTTCCATCACCATTGGCATATAGATCACCACGCGGTCACCTTTAGCCACACCTTGCTGTCTTAGCGCACCGGCAAACAGAGCCACTTCGTGTAATAATTGAGCGTAAGTATGCCTAGATTGCAGACCGGTAACGGGTGAATCGTAATAAATAGCCACTTGATCGCCCCGACCGTTCGCCACATGATGATCAAGGGCCATATAGCAGGTATTCATTTCACCGTCACTAAACCAACGCCCAGTGGGCCATGTGCCCGTATCTACCCCCTGAGTGGGGGTTTTAAACCAAGGTAGACGCTGCGCCTGCTGTTGCCAAAATAATGCAGGTTGCGTGAGTGCCTGTTGGTAGGTTGTGGCATAGCTCATAGACTTTTACTCGATCAGGGCAGCAAATAAGCCACCATACTAACCGACATGAGCTCAATTGAAACTACGACTTTGGAGTAACACCAGGGTTTGGGTCGCCTTGATGCAAATGACTAAAAACCTCAACTCTATGCCCACTTTGTTTATTAAAGGGCACACTTTGTTTATTGAGGGGCACAATGGGTGGCAATAAAGTCCTCTGCACAAGCAAATATTAATTCCTTACGTTCAGGTTTCATATTTTCAAGGGTTTTACGCATAAACGATAAACGTGGGTTATTTTTTAATACCCCCATATGACGGCTAACAAAACGCCAATATAGGCCATCAACCGTATCACACCACTCACCTTTTTTATAATCACTCATTTTAAGAATGTAATTAGACCCACAAATGTAAGGCTTAGTCGCAAAGATGCCACCATCTGCAAAGGTTCCCATACCAAATACATTAGGCGTCATGACCCACTCTGAAGAATCCACATACATTTCCATAAACCATCGATAGACCTGTGCTGGGTGCACCTCACACAAGGTCATAAGGTTAGCGATCACCATGAGTCGATTGATGTGGTGAGTGTAGCCAAACTTCTGGGAAAAACCGATGGCATCGTCCAAGGGTGGAATACCTGTATCACCAGAATACCAGCTACTTTTTAATGCGCCAGAGAAATTAAAAAAGTTACTCTCTAGTTGGGTTGCACCATGGTGCTGATAAACCCCTCTAATAAATTCACGCCAGCCAATAATCTGTCGTAAAAAACCCTCCACAGAGTTCAACGGCACATGGTTTGCTTCAGTGTAAGCCAACACTTTATTAATAATGTCATAAGGGGTAATTAAGCCCATGTTTAAAGAGGGGCTAATGGCGCTGTGAAACATAAAGGTATCATTTTGCAAAATAGCATCTTCGTAAATACCAAAGTTTTCAAATTTCAGGCTTAGAAAGTGGTCAATATGTGCCAGGGCATCTGGTCGAGTCAGAGGCATCCAAACGTCATTCATCTGACCTGGGTGGCTAGAAAACTTGAGTGCTATGGTGGTTTTTAATGGTTCAATGTAAACACTCTGCTGGGGCTCATACTGCTCTGGTAGAGACAAACCCTTAGGAATTTTCTTACGGTTATCTTCATCGAAAGACCACTTACCACCCAAGGGTTTTTGTTCTTCATCCATGAGTAGATTGAGTTTTTTACGCACCTCTTTATAAAAATTACCCATGCGCAACACTTTTGTTTTCCCAGTAAAGGATAAAAACTCTTGCCGATCTAAAATAAACATGGGCGAGAGTAATACTGTGAGCGTTAGGTTTTGCTGGGCAGCAAAGGTTTGTATTCTCGCTTCAAAGTCTTTGTCTTCAATTTCAAAAATGGTCAGTGAGGTAACATCGCGTTCTAAAATACACTTAGCTAACTTTTCTTCATAGGCTTGATCAAACGAGGGGTGATCAATATCAACATAATCAACTTTGAAATTATGAGTTAGCAACTCATCCCGTTTTTCACGCATCGCCGCTAAAAACATTAAGATCTTTAACTTATGGTGTTTCTCATAGGTGCAAAGGCCCAAGTCTTCTGCCATAAATATAAAATCAGTGGCGGCTGTTTGCATGTTTTCTATGGGAAATAGTTGATTACCAAGCACTAAAAGCAAGCTATTATTGGGCATATTTAATCTGAACCTTTACTCGTGAGATGTTGGATTATGGGGTTTTAAGATGCATCAATAATTGGGAGGTAAGAAGGCATCAACCCAAGCTCATATGAACTATTCAATTTCCGCCCTAGTCTACGCCTTAGCCTGCCAAATTCAATATAAGTCTGCAACATAAATAGCACACTAATCGCACACTAATAGCACACTGATTAAATACATAAGGCACACACATAACTTAAACGTGACTTACACATGACTTAAACATAACTTAAACATAGTACCAGCCAACAACACGCCCCATTAACCCACGGTAAGTAAGTGATCGCTTACCCTACAGGATCATTAACAAAACACAAATCATCCAAAAACCCCTATCCATGTTGCACTTGGGGTGAGTAGTTTAACGCGATGGCGGCATCATTCCTGAGTAGTTTATGCCACTCAATAACGCCATATCACGATGCCATGTTGCTAAATCCTCTTGGGTAAATTTTCTTAAGGCATCATGCCCGCAGGCGCGAGCCATCACCTGCATTAAAAGGGTTGAAGATTCAAAAAATTTCTTCAGTTGAACAGAAGATTTTTCTACATTTAATCGCTGCCGTAAATCTGCTTTTTGAGTAGCAATACCAGCGGGGCAATTATTAGTATTACAAATTCTTGCAGCCACACATCCGATCGACTGCATCGCACTATTGGAGATCGCCACACCATCTGCTCCTAAAGCCATGGCCTTAACAAAATCCATCGGTACTCGCAAACCACCAGTAATGATCAAGGTGACTTCGCCGCTTGCGCCCTGCTCATTTAAATACTTGCGGGCCCTTGCCAATGCGGGAATCGTAGGCACACTGATATGGTCCCTAAACATCTCAGGTGCAGCCCCTGTGCCACCGCCACGTCCATCAAGAATGATATAGTCAGCGCTGGCATCCAGAGCAAATTGAATGTCTTTTTCGATGTGGTTAGCACTGAGTTTAAAGCCAATGGGAATACCACCCGTAATAGAGCGTACCCGATCAGCAAATTTTCTGAAGTCTTTAGGCGAATGTAAATCTTTAAAAGTGGGAGGCGAGATAGCCGCCTCACCCGCTGCAATACCCCGCACTTGCGCAATTTTACCAATATTTTTATTACCAGGAAGATGGCCTCCAGTACCCGTTTTTGCGCCTTGGCCACCTTTGAAATGAAAGGCCTGAACGTTTTTTAACTTAGCTTCATCGTACCCAAATTGGGCACTAGCAAGTTCATAAAAATAGCGCGAGTTGGCTTGTTGCTCTGCAGGTAACATGCCCCCTTCACCAGAACAAATGCCCGTACCAGCTAACTCAGCACCTATTGATAAGGACAACTTCGCTTCTTCTGATAATGCACCAAAACTCATATCTGAGACAAATAATGGGATCTTTAAGATGAGTGGCTTTTTAGCCCTTGGCCCAATCACTAGTTCACTGCTGACTGCCACATCTTCAAACAAAGGTTTACGTGCCATCTGTGCTGTCATAATCTGAATATCATCCCAGTGAGGCAACTCGTGACGGGGCACCCCCATAGATGCCATGGGCCCGTGATGGCCCATCTTAGATAAACCGTCCCTCGCAAGTTGGTGAATAAACTCCACAGTAGGCTCTTCTTTTGTGGCACTAACGAGGGGAATTTTAGAGGCGTCAACTCCCAAACCAGGGCCTTCTTTACCTATTGAACTTTCGTCAAATTGTTTATGACTGCCATCACAAAATGGTAAATTTGAAGAATGTTTGCACTGACACAAATACGCATCGCCTGCCTCCTCTGCTACTACCTGCTGCGGTTTAAAGTCAGTACCGACATGGGAGCCATCACAAAAGGGTTGCTGACTCGATCGTCCACAGGTACAAAAGGCATAGGCCTCACCTTTGGCAAGGGTGACTTTAACGGGTTTATTATTAGCGACTACAGGTTTCATTTATTATTTCTCTATCTGGCTCATGTGCATGAGGCGCAAAAAAAAGACTGCTAAAGCAATCTTTAAAGGGGTATTAACACCAATCTTTGACTAAATCGACGCTCGATCGTGTGGTTGCATAAAATCAATCACTGGACCTACGGGTATAATTGAGGTGGGGTTAATGGTTTCGTGGCTGCCATAGTAATGTGCTTTACAGTGCTCCACATGCACCGTTTGAGCGACACCTGGCACTTGATATAAGTCCTTTAAATAACCCCACAAATTTGGGTAATCTACGATGCGACGCAGGTTGCATTTAAAATGTCCCACATAAACAGCATCAAAGCGCACCAAGGTGGTAAATAGACGCCAGTCTGCTTCAGTAATGGTGTTGCCCGTTAAATAACGTTGCTTGGCTAACCGAGATTCAAGGGTATCTAGGCCATTAAACACATCAGTGACCGCATCGTTATAGGCGGTTTGGGTGGTAGCAAATCCAGCTCGGTAAACCCCATTATTGATGTTGGGGTAGATAAAATCATTCAATTTGTCAATTTCTGTGAGCAACTCAGGAGGACAGAAGTCTCCAGCAATTGCACCCACGTCATCAAAGGCTGAATTAAACATACGGATGATCTCAGGTGACTCATTACTGACAATAGTATGAGTGTGTTTGTCCCATATGACAGGAACCGTCACCCGACCTGTATAATCTGGCATCGCCGCCGTATAAACTTGATGCATTCTAGTGGCTTGGTTGACTGGATCTTCAATGACCCCGTCCCCGGGTTCAAAGGTCCACCCCTCATCACCCATAAAGGCATTTACCACTGACATCGAAATCATTTGGTCTAAGCCTTTTAACTGCCGATAGATCAGGGTGCGGTGGGCCCAAGGGCAAGCTAGAGATACATACAAGTGGTAACGGTTAGGCTCTGCTTTAAAGCCCCCAGTGCCCGAAGGCCCAGCACTGCCGTCTGCAGTAACCCAATTACGAAAACTGGGGGCTTTGCGTTCAAAACGTCCGCCTGTGGCTTTGGTGTCATACCAATCGCTATGCCACTCTCCATTAACAAGTAATCCCATTATTAACTCCTAAAACCTATTGTTTCTAAAATCATCATAAGCCTGCATTACTTCAGCTTTTGTGTTCATAACAAATGGCCCACCTCGGGCCACACTTTCGTTAATCGGGGTGGCCGCCACTAATAAAACGCGCGCCCCTTGGGGGGCTGCGACCATGCTGACATGGTCCCCATCTTCTAGAATACCTAGCTGTTTAGTAGGCAAAAGACTGGCCTTACCTCCCACTAACACATGACCTTCAATCACATAGATAAAGGCCGTATCACCTGATTTAATTTGTTGATTAAACTCACTACCTGGCGCCAAAGTAATGTCCATAAAGGTGGGAGTAATGTCATGACGTTGCACTGGCCCAATACTACCCAAATCGGTAATGCCAGCCACAACCCTTAATTGGCTGCCATCTTGGCGCTTTTCGACAGTCACGTCCTGAGCTATAAATTCTTGATATTTTGGCTCACACATTTTGTCTTTGCTGGGTAAGTTCACCCACAACTGAAAGCCTGCCAGCAGGCCACTGTCCTGCTCTGGCATTTCTGAATGCACAATGCCTTTGCCTGCTGTCATCCATTGCACGCCATGGGCTTCGATCACCCCTTCATTGCCAATACTATCTTTATGACGCATGCGCCCAGCGAGCATATACGTGACTGTTTCAAAGCCTCGATGGGGGTGATTTGGAAATCCACCAATATAATCCAGTGGTTGATCACTACCAAAGGCATCGAGCAAGAGGAATGGATCCAGCATGTTTAACTGTGGGGTACCAATAATACGAGTCATTTTAACCCCGTCCCCATCTGAGGCTGGCATACCTGAAGTGCTAAGTTGCAGTTCTCTCGATGCTACGTGGGTATGATTGAATGCAGTCATTAAGGATCTCTCTCTGGCTCAAATTTAATTACGCTGGAGCAGATTTTACACGATTGTCTAAGGCGTATGCACCTGGCCCATGGGCAACTAACAATAAAAATCCTCCAGCAATGGTGACATTTTTCATAAACGAGCTCATTTCTGCCTGGTTACTAAAATCATTGTGGAACATCACCGCCGACACTACGCAAAAGCCTGCTAAAGCAACACTAGCAATTTTCGTTTGCCAGCCAAGGATGATAGCCAACCCTCCCAGTACCTCAAGAGCAATCGCAAGGGGCAGTAGAGCACCTGGCACCCCCATGGCTTCCATATAGCCCTGAGTGCCCGCATAATTGCCAATTTTGCTAAGGCCAGACATGAAAAACATCATGGCAAGAAATAAGCGCCCTGTGGGGGCGGCGAAAGTATTTAAGGTATTCATAGTAATTCTCCATTTTTAAAATTTTTTTGTGAGTTATTAAGTCCATTGATTGTGACTTGTATCGCCATTTTGTACGGACCGTTTTAGGGTTATCAACATCTGCGAGTTTGACTCTATAAAGAAAAATACCAGCTCATTGTTCGTACAAAGTGAACTTCAGCTGTGGGTGAGTGACAGTCCATGTATAATCCATGTTTAGGTACTAATGGGTAATTAGTGTATTTATCACTTTACTATCCCAGCCAACTTAAGCTTAACTTCTGCTGTCATACATAAGTGTCGGCAATGGCGGCTGCGGTGTGTTCACATCCATTCCATGGACTTCCTTTGCAAAAGCAGCAAACTCAGGCGGAAGAGCCGCTATGATTTTGCCCCAACTGGCGGCAGGATCATTACCTTCAATGGTCAAGATAACAAAGTCTCCATGGGGTGTTTCTTGCAGGAATGAACGCTCATGCACTCCAGAACCTTCACGAATTGCATCCACTTCTGGTTTCGCATTTGTTGAATTAATTTCATTCATCATTGCCAGCCACATTGGTTTTTTACCCGCTAAGATGGGCATACACATTGCTAATAAAGCCATTCTAATTCTTCCTTCTACTGTTTAGTTTTAAGGCACAGGATTAATAGATACTGTCCTTTACTTTGAATTTTCGAATGTTGCTTCTTTTTCTTTGTCAGTTTTGGCTTCATATTCCACAGGTGTCAGGGCATGCCAACCAATACAATCTCCAGTTGGCGATCTGCCGCATCCACATGTGCCATTTTCATTTCTTACATTAGTCATAATTTGTCCTTGTTCTCTTATTAAAAAGCATTACGTTAAAGGGAAGCGTTAGCAAGAACTGTGAGGGGTTACAATTAGTTCTAGCTGACAGTGGCAATATATCGTTTGACTAAGCGCAGAAAAACATAAAGAATACGGAAACATTGTTCGTCAAAAGAGAACTATATGGGCCAACTAGAAGACATGCAGGTGTTTGTGAGGATTGTTGAAGCGGGTAGTATCACCAAAGCGGCAGGCCAACTTAACCTGGCTAAATCTGCCGTTAGTAAGCGCCTTAATGACTTAGAAAATAGATTGGGCTCTAAACTCATCAACCGCACTACGCGCACCTCTAGCCTTACTGAAGCTGGCCACCAATATTACCAGCGGGTTCAACTACTATTAGGCGAAGTAGATTCGTTGAATGGTGATATAGCGCGTGAAAACAAAGTGTTGGCCGGATCGCTAAAGCTGGCTGTGCCATTGTCTTTTGGCATTGCACACCTCACGCCTGCCATTGATGAGTTCATGCGACAGCACCCAGAGTTAACCCTTGAGATAGACTATTCTGACCATAAAGTCGACCTCATAGAGGGTGGTTACGATTTGGCATTTCGTATCGGCTCCCTACCCGACTCCAGTCTAAAAGCGCGTCAAATCACACCCATTAGGCATGCCATCTTCGCCAGCCCCGATTACCTTGAGCGCCAAGGCACACCCACCACTCCAGCACAATTAAAAACTCATAAAATACTTAAGCGCACAGGTTGGCCATTAGCAGGCATGCCGCTGTGGGACAGTGCTGGACAGAAACATCTAGTGAATGGAGAATCTAACTTCAGCGCCAACAACGGCAATGCCATGATGCAATTGGCCCTTTCAGGACACGGCATTATTATGTTGCCAACCTTTTTTGTGTGGGAAGCGTTGAAAAAGGGTGATCTGGTACCCATACTAGAGAACTACACACTGTCCACTATGCACGCTTATGCAATCTATCCAGCCACACACTACTTACCACTCAAGGTGAGAAGCTTGATTGATTTTTTAATTGA
Organism: Candidatus Njordibacter sp. Uisw_058; assembly: GCF_047730065.1. Taxonomy (GTDB): domain Bacteria; phylum Pseudomonadota; class Gammaproteobacteria; order Pseudomonadales; family Balneatricaceae; genus Njordibacter. The sequence continues at coordinate 677,974 of NZ_CP159829.1, read as the reverse complement.
ACGCTTTGGAGAAGCCCCATATTGGGATCGTATATAACTCAGATACAGTGTAGTTGGTCGGTTGGTCGGTTGGTGGATTAGTGGGTGTTATGAAAAATCGGTTTAAAAAATAAATGTATTACCGAAGATAGATTCCTAACCTACACATTGCGCGCAGGTTAGGATAAGTGAAAAGCAGGCTTTAGTTAGCTGTTCGTTTCAACATTAACATGCCCGAAGGTCGGACGTTAATGGCTTCGACTGGGCCTACTTGGGCTGAAGCCGTCTTTTCAACGGAACCAAACCGGTCAACAATAGATACGACTGCACGCACATTGACACCAGTGAGATAGCGCGTCAGTTGAAGATCTTTGGAATTTTCTCCAGGAATGTGACTCCAAATGTTATCTACTGACGATTCCCAATAAATACTTTCTGTGAAAACCCCATCAGGGTCGGTGAGGTTACCCATTTTCAGCGTTAAGGTCTCACCCTCCAGAGCGATACCAGAAATACTTGGGGTGCCCACAACGTTATCGTTAACATTGCTTATGGGGCCGGCTATTTCACTTGTTACCGACTCTGGGTGACCATATTTATCAACATAACTCACTATTGAACGAACGTAGAGCCCCACTTCAGCTTGGCTCAGAGCTAGGGTACTGTCTCCACTGCTCAATGGAGTCCAAGAGATCCCATCCAGTGATCCTTCCCACTTAAATGAGGTCACACCAGCACCATCTTCATCTCGAACGCCCGTAACATTGACGCGCAACACTTTGGCTTCCATAGGCGTACCGATTATCTCAAGCTGGCCCAGTGGTGGATCATTAATATTTTGAACTGGGCTAGTTGCTGGAGAAATTAAGTTTTCCATCGACCCTTTGCCATCAGTGTAAGACAATTGCGCACGCAGCTTGTAGCCCACATGCTGTTGGCGAGGAATAAACACAGGCGAATTAGCACCACTTAATGGTATCCAGCCTACTCCATCAAGTCTGTCAACTTCCCACTGTAAGTTGGTCAGTCCGATACGGTCTGGATCCAAAAGTGATGAAATATCAATTAAAATTGGCTCGTCTTCAAAGGCTTCAAAACCACCACTGGACTGTCCGTCAGTCAAAGCACTAGAGGAGTCCAATGCTGAGGAAGAAGCAGCAGACACGGTCGAAACGCTTGCTTTAGGGGATAAACCCTCAACAACCGTGCTTGAGTCTAAAGATAAAGCCTCAACTACGGGCGTTGCCTCAACAATCGCTGTGTCTGAAGAATCGATGAGACTAGTTGATGCATCGATCGCGTCTCCTCCAGCAATTACCACGGTTGAGACTGCATAAGTTAACGCAACGAAGGGTAAAAATTTTATTTTATTCATTTTATCGGGCGCCCTGACTACCGGTTACAGGAATATTTCCAAGCTACAAATTTATTGCAATTGACGCCTAAAGTCAACAGTTTAAAGACCAACCTAGTCAAAGAGTTAGCAATATGTAGCCCCATCATCACTATTGGGTGGGCCTATGACAATGGCCTTTGAGTCACTCCATGAATAATAATCCAATTAATAGCATACATTTAAAATATCTAGCTCGAAAAAGCAACAAGTCACTCGTAATTTCTTGAACTTCTGTATTGAAGAGAGTCTTGTTATAGCTAGTCCATTTAACACTATTGCGCACCTATACATTCATCACACAATTACCAGCTAGCAGCTACCAACTAACAACTACCAACTACCAACTAATCATCTCACCATTCCAATCAAGATAAGACAGCTGCCCATCCACATCAGCATTATTCATAATGCCAGCCAACTGTGACGCCACGAAGGTGGGCGTAAACAACTTGTCACTTGGCACAGACGCTTGAAACGGCTTGGAAAGTGATGTATCTGTTGTCCCTGGATGAAAGGCAATTAGTTTCACGTTTTTAGCGCGTCTGCCATATTCAATGGCCATGTTTTTCAATACCATGTTAAGTGCAGCCTTAGAGGCCCGATACGAGTGCCATCCTCCCATACGATTGTCGCCTATGCTGCCTACCCTTGCACTCAAAGTCGCCACCACACAGGGCTGTTTGCCCTTGAGCAAATTGAAAAATAATTTTAACCACAGCGCGGGCACCACCGTATTGCTTTGAAATATCTCATGTAAGTTTTCAGCGTTAATGTCTTCAAGGCGTTTTTCTGGCCAAATGGTGTCTGAGTGCAACAACCCATGACAAATACACACCCGACCAAACTGACCCGCATGGGGCTTTAACTGTTCGGTCACCTCGACCATAGACGGTTCATCATATTCAGTTTTGATCCAGACAAGCTTATTAGCTTCGGCAACTGAAACCCTTATAGAATCTGACTCCCCTGCCCTGCTAATGGCGAACACACGGGCAATGGATGGGTCACTTAAAAACTGGGCCACCAATGCTGAACCTAAGCCACCACTTGCTCCCAAGACCAAGGCATAATTTGGTAATTCTGCTGTCATTTTGAAGGGCCACCAATGTCACAACGATCACACCGCGGTTCACCAGTAAGCAGAGCAGAAATTCGATGACGATATCGAGCAAAAAAACGGTAGCCTAGTTGCGCTAATTGCTTAAAAATTGGCCAACGAAGAATCGCTACCCAATGCCCCTTTCCGACTAAAACCCATGAATGGTAGGTCACCTCTAAGCCATAAATAATGCCGCCATCCTGCCATTGACCATGCAAAATCTGGTCCGCTTTCTGTTGGTCAATGTGGGGGAAGCGCTCACTAAAAAGAGGCGCATAAATGTCTTCAAAGGCGAGATTCTTCGCATGATCAAGGCGTTCAAGATGTCTAATTTCTCTTGCACACAAAGGGCAACCGCCATCAAAAAAAATGGTTAATTGTGCCACTGTTAAAACTCCATTATCACAAGCGTGATCATTATAAGGTGTAAAATAAGGACGCTAGCGGTCAAAGATAAACGCATGCGCCAGTAAACCATCACTGCAGTGCCAAGCATCCGTTCTGCGGTCAATAAGCTTATAAAACCGAACATAAGAAGGATAACACAAAAGACCTTAGGCACCGACGCTATAAACATAAGTAACAAAGCACCCCAGGCACTCAGCGCCAATAAATTACTCACTAAAACAGCACCCTTTGCTAGTCGATTGTTACCGATCGTTTGCCAACCCGCCCACAAAGTGCCACACATAAAACTTAAAATAACAGCACTGTAGCTAATGAATATATCGGGCGCATGCACGACCCATGGTATGCCACTGCGAATCGCTGACCCAAACCACAGATCATTTAGCATAAGACACACCGGGATACCAAAGGGTATTAGTCCAGCATACCCTAGGATATGCATCAACTTTAGCAATGGCATGGCTGGGGCATCTTCACTACTGATCATTGTGCACCTTTGAATAAATTTTTTGTTAGCGACCCGATTAGAGGGCCAAAAATCGTGTTAATTTCGTCACGAATTATCATTGTTGAACTGATATTTGTATTGCATTAAAACCTTGTCCAAACGGCCAAATAAAATAATGGACTAACTAACTGCCAGTTTAATAAATAATAGATCCGCGTCAATGCTATCCAAGACTTTGATCAAATGCTATCAAAGGGCTCCCAAGCCTAGGCTTTGGGTGCAAAACACTTAGCGTGTTGCGCGTTAGTTGGGATAGAAAAAATCCACAATAGTTGGTATATTAGTCTCGAGCTTAAGGTTTTGTGAAGCGGACTTTCAATAACTTTCAATAACTTTCATTAACTTACATTAAGATCCAAAAGTATGACGTGTGATTTTTTTAAAGCCTCAAGAGGTCGCCCTAAAACCTTTGATCGAGATCATGTGTTAGATGTGGCCATGCATACCTACTGGCAGAATGGGGTAGATACCGTGTCTGTGAATGAAATATGCAAAAAAGCTCAGGTCTCAAAACCTGGCCTGTACCGTGAGTTCAATAATGAAGAAGGATTGATGATTGCAGCCCTAGGCTGCTACGAGGAGACAGTGCTCAAGCCTATGTTTGAGATGCTGACTTTAGATAAGCCATTTAAAGAAACGCTTAATCACTTAGTCGATTTTGTCACTGTGCAAGATGAAGCATGTAAACCTAACAGTGGTTGCCTTATGGTCAAGATGCGCCAATCTCGCATGCACCTTACCAGCGGCGCACAAGAGAAAATTGATGCTATTCAAGCTTGGGTATTAATGACTTATCAAGAGTGGATTGAGCGGTGCAAGGAAAAGGGAGAGTTCAAGACCAACATGTCCTCCACACTGGCCGCAAGTTATATTGATACACAAATTCACAGTGCCTTGGCACAACTTGCCCAAGGTGAGACAAATACCAATGTGAAAGGGGTATTGGCTTTATCTTTTTCTGTGCTCGTTTAGCACCACGCGCCCAAACAAGAGCCTTTAAAGACTTCCTATTTAAGCACACCCAAAGCTTGCTCTAAATCAGCGATTAGGTCCTCGATATCCTCAATGCCAGCCGAATAGCGCACCAATCCTTCTGGTATTCCTGCAGCAGCCCGTTCTTCAGCACTGCACTCAACGTGAGAAGTGGTTACTGGTGGGCCTACCACTGTTTCTACGCAACCAAGGTTGGCCGCCATATGGGCAAATTGAAGCTTGGGTAGAAATAACTTAATGGCCTCTAGACCACCTTTTACTGAGAAACTAAGCATGCCCCCAAAACCAGACATTTGCTGCTTGGCAATATCGTGACCAGGATGGGATGCTAAACCTGGATAATTGACCTGCTCTACCATGGGATGGCTTTGCAGATAATGGGCGATAGCCATGGCATTACTATTGTGACGTTCAACCCGCAATTTAAGGGTTTTCATGCCCCGTAACAAACTGTAGGCATCCATAGGAGCCAGGGTTGCACCATTTATTTCACGGTAATGATAAACTTTTTCAACCAGTTCGTGAGAGCCACAAATCACCCCTCCTAAAGCATCAGCATGGCCACCTAAGTACTTAGAAGCAGAATGCAGAACAATGTCTGCACCAAGTTCTAAAGGCAGCTGATTGATGGGGGTCGCAAAGGTATTATCAACCACCACCAATGCGCCCACAGCGTGGGCTTTGGCGGCTAAGCGTTTAATATCTGTTATTTTAATGGTGGGGTTGGTTGGGGTTTCGAGGTAGAGCAAACGACAACCTTTAGCAATTTCAGCTTCAAGCTGAACATAATCACCCGTTTCACACAGAGCAACATCAATACCCAAAGGGGGCAGAAACTCATTAAAAATAACGTTGGTGCCACCATAGCTGTCTTTAATAGACACGATGCGATCACCAGGTTGAACAAAGGTGGCTAGCGTGTTGCTAATGGCCGCCATGCCCGAGGCAAAGCTAGTAGCTGCTTGAGCACCTTCAAGGGTTTTAACTTTGTCTTCAAAAGCTCGTACAGTGGGGTTGGTATTGCGAGAATAAATGTGCCCAGGCTCTTGGCCAAGGGCTACTTTCTGCCAGGTATCAATGTCTTTGTAAGCAAAGGATACGCTGTGAACTACTGGAACTTGTGTGGAGCGTTCGAAAAGTTCATGTTCTTGCTCTCCACCCCAAATACTTTGAGTGGACTGACCCATCTGTTTGCGCATAAAAACTCCTCATAGGCTGCGACTGAATAAAATTAGGTGAGCTGAAACTCCCCTTCTCGTATGTCAAGGCAGCGCTTTAAAAGCCTTTATCTTGAGCCGCCAAAGATACTCTACAAGAGTTGGTAAATCAAACGATAAAATAACCCGTTTACATTCAAATGTGTGAGCCAATGACTCAATCAAAGTTGATTTCCAAGCTCTAAAAATCCGTTAAATTACTGCTCTTAGGCTTTCCATATTGCCAGCAATTAATCTGCTCCTGTGCCATTCTATGCCCTGTTATAATAAAAACCACAGGTAAAAGTTCAAAGTTCAAAGCTAAATGTTAAAAGCAGTATTGATATGGGTTTTTATGCTAATCTAAATTGATGCAAGTTAACCTCTAAACAACGCAGCACGATGTCAGCAACCTTATTTTTACCCTGGACAGGATCAGGCGGGGAGTGATGTTATGGACCGACCACAATTTGTAGATGAGGCAATAGTTCAAGAACCATCCGGGGTTTTTACTGGCCGTTATGGGCCCTTTACCCTTAAGTCAGCATACCAACCCATTTTCGCTAGTCATGGCGAGGGGTTTCAACAGTTTGCATTCGAGGGTCTTATTAGGCCTTCTCGTAGTTCACAAGCAATACCTCCACTCACATTTTTTAAACAAGTAGATGAGTGTGATCACTTCTTTATTGAGTTTATGTGCAGAGCCTTGCACTTAAAAAACGTCCATACCTTAAAGCAGCCAGACGTGCGTCTTTTTATCAATTTGGATCCTAGTAAATACAATAATCCAGAACAATCAGTTTATGAAATTGACTTAATGTTAGAAAAAATAGCGCCCTTGTCTTTGTCAAAGAAAAATATTGTTATTGAAATCACAGAAGCTAAGGCTTTAAGTGATGATACCCTTAATATTATGGTGGAGCACTTTCACACATTAAACATAAAAATTGCCATTGATGATTACGGTACCTTATATTCCGATGCGAGACGGGTCGAATCTATTAATCCTGACTATGTGAAAATAGACGGACTCTGGTTTGCTTCCCAGTTCCACCAGCCTAACTTTATCAGTCAACTTGCTGACGTGCACCAGTATTTTGAGGCCAAAGGTATCCAGCTTATTTATGAGGGTATTGAAACCTATGACATGCTAGCCACAGCAAAGGCATGTGGCGCAAAATTATTCCAAGGTTATCTGCTGGGTAAGCCTCAACTGGCCCCAACTATGACTTGGAGTAGCGATTTACTGATCATTAACCCACCCCCAATAGATTAGTAAACTTTAAAGCGCCTATTTATGGGTTAGTGAGTTATAGGGTAAAGAGTTATAGGGCAATGAGGTGAAATCAAGTGTTGGTCTTTTTTCAGGCATACGCTCTGTAATACCCTCATAATTAAAACGACCCTAATCTGAATTATCCACAGCTTGTAACCTCTGCCAATGCGCCCATGCCTCATGACTCATGCCCCATGCCCCATGCCCTATGCCCTATGCCCTATGCCAGATTATAAATAGCCAAGCATGTGGTAAAAAAAGTAACCCAGTGTTGATGATTACTGGCGCTGCCAGTTAAATTTAAGGCTTTTAAAACGTTGGTATTCAGTGATACTCTGGCCCAAATGAATTCATCATGGGCTGACTGATGAAACTAACCCTCGAGCAAGCCCTTCAAAAAGGAATTGAAGCGCGAAAAAATGGCCAAATTCAAAAAGCCAACAAGCATTTCACTGACATTCTAGGTGTTCAACCTAGGCATGCTCATGCCAATCATAATATGGGGTTATTAGCTGAAAGTGCCGGCAACGCGCAAGCCGCCCTCGTTTTCTTCAAAAGAGCCTTAGAAAGCCGCCCCAAAAATAATCAATTCTGGCTGCGTTATATTGGAGCATTAATTAAGCTAGATCACATCAATGATGCCCAAGATGCGCTCAGTCAGGCACAAAATAATGGTATCAAAAGTGTGGGGCTTGATCGCTTAGAGCATATAATTTCTGACATACAGACCAATAAAGAGAAGCCCCAAGACCCTCCATTAAATCAACAAAGGGATATTGTTAGTGCCTACACGAAAGGGTATCTTCAACAAGCTTTAACTGGCGCAACTAGTGCCCTAAAGGCCTACCCCCACTCAGTGATCCTATGTAATATTGCTGGGGCTGCATGCGCAGGGTTATTGCAATTTGACAGGGCTATCGACTACTACCAAATAGCGATCAAAGTTAATCCTAAGTTTGTGGAGGCGTATTACAATATGGCGAGTGCCCTGCAAAACAAGGGTGATCTTAAGGGCGCCATACAGGCTTACAAACAGGCCGTTCTCATTAAACCAGACTATGCAGATGCCTATTATAATTTGGCAAATACCCTAAAGGACATGGGTGACCTTGGAGCTGCAATTAAAAGCTATAAGCAGGCCATAAAGATTAATCCTAACTTGCATAATGCGCATAACAATATGGGTAATGCACTCAAAGATATGGGCAAGCTAACAGCCGCGATTGAAAGTTACAAACGTGCGATAAAAATAAATCCTGGTCATGGGGATGCCTATCGAAACTTAGGTAAGTCCCTTCAGAATGTGGTGTTCACAAGGCCAGACTCTGATTTAAAAAGCATCATCCACTCAATGCTTGAATCAGCCAATCAAGCCAGACCCAAGGATATAGCTGCAGCTGCATTGAGCCTTTTAAAGCTTGAGCCTGCTGTAAAAGAAATTCTTAGCACGCATGTATCAGGCGAAGACCTTCAATTATTCGAAAGGCTGATAGCCAATGTGGATGAAGAACCCCTTTTTTTAAAATTAATGACCCTTTGCCCACTGGGCGATTTAGCCTTTGAAAAAACCCTGACTAATGCTAGATCAACATTGCTAATGTCTGTTGATAATATTTCAGCAGCTCCTAAAACCCTGCGTTTTTTATCCGCCTTAGCATTGCAATGTTTTGCCAACGACTACCTCTACCATCAAACTGATGAGGAAACTAAATCACTGACAATCTTAGAAACATTAGTTGAGCAGGCGTTGTTGAAAGGCGTTCAGCCAAGTCCTCAACAGATCCTTATCTTAGGTTCCTATAAAGCCCTACACCAGTATCAGTGGTGTGGCCAATTAAGTTTAACTCAAGATCTGCAAGCAGTGTTGGCGATGCAAGTGTTCGAACCACAGCAAGAACACTACCTAAAAACTAAAATTCCAATACTAAAAGAACTATGCAATAAAGTGTCCTCAAAAGTCAGAGATCAATATGAGGAAAGCCCTTATCCTAAATGGATTGACTTAGGGTGCAGTTTATCACCTGCGCCCATCGCTAAAGTAGTTAAAGTGTTAAAGATTAGACTCTTTGAGCATAGCATTATTGAGGTTAAGGCCCCGACGATTTTAATTGCTGGCTGTGGAACTGGCCAACATTCAATTGATACAGCAGCAAGGTTTAAGAATGCTAAAGTTCTGGCCATTGATCTCAGTTTATCTAGTTTGGCTTATGCCCAACGAAAAACGGAAGCATTAGGAGTGCAAAATCTAGAGTACATGCAAGCTGACCTTTTAGATTTAGGTCAGCTCAATAAAACGTTCGATATCATCGAAAGTAGTGGTGTGCTGCATCACATGGAAAAGCCAATGGTTGGCTGGAAAGTTTTGGTAAGTTGCCTCAAGGCAGGAGGTTTAATGAAGATTGGATTGTATAGTGAGTTAGCAAGACAGCATATTGTAAAGATGCGCGAGGAAATCCAACAATTAGGCATGGGGACAGATGACATTGGCTTGAAGAGATTCAGAAATGAAGTCATTAGTTCAAAGGCTCCGCACCATCAATTAATCATATCCAGTCCTGATTTTCATAGCATCGGATCATTGCGGGATCTGTTATTTCATGTACAAGAACACCGCTTCACAATGCCTCAAATACAGCATTGTTTAACTGAGTTAGACCTTAAATTCTGTGGTTTCGAAGTGGGAACCCTCACCCAGGATTTTAAGCGAACTAATTCAGGCGAGGACGATGCTTATGATTTAATAAAATGGCACGCCTATGAGCAAGCACATCCCCATGCCTTTGCAGGCATGTACCAATTTTGGTGTCAAAAGGTTGGTTAGATGCTTAAGGGGGATTTATGTCTTCAGAAATGTCTACCGTCTCAGTTGGATTAGTGAGATTACATATACATTTCAATAAGTTACCTGAGTATTCTCAGGGGAATTTGGCGGTGAGAGAGGGATTCGAACCCTCGGTACCTTGCGGTACACACACTTTCCAGGCGTGCTCCTTCGGCCACTCGGACACCTCACCATTTGAAGGCGCAGATTCTATGCTTTTACTGCATAAAAAGCAATAGAATTCAACGCACTAATGCCAGTGTTTAATAAAGTCTTGGCTGCTAATTATAGGCGCTGGCTTGGGTGTTACTGAAGGCGTGCCCAAATAAATCATAGCAATAATTTGCTCATCTGCAGTCACGTCAAACGCCTCACGCACCATGGGATGGCTGACCACCCAACCCGTGCGCCACACAGCTCCAAGATGTTGCGCATGGGCTGCCAATAAAATAGCGTGCCCTGCAGCCGCCGTGGCTTGTATTTGCTCTGCTTCGGGCACCTTTGGGTGCTTTTTAGGACTTGCGATCAACACCAAAATACTAGGCGCTCGGTGAGGCATTTTGATACACCGTTCTAATGTTTGTGCATCACTTTCTGGAGCACGCTCGAGTTGCGCTTGGTGCAAAATTGCCCCCAACTCTGTGAGCCCCTCTCCTGCCACCATGACACTGCGCCATGGCTTTAGGTTGGCATGATCTGGCGCTCGCAATGCCGCCTGCAGCATCACTTCTAACTGAGCTTTGGTTGGTGGTGGTGACTCTAGTCTTTGAATTGAAACCCGATTGAGTAAGCCTTGTAATAGTTCCATAAAAATTACCTTTCCATACTTATTGGCGTTCAGTTCGATGATTACTTGGCGCTAAAGGCCGAGTAGATCGATAAGGGTTAATATCCAAACCTCCGCGCCTTAGGTAGCGCGCATAAACGGTCAGTTGACCCGGTTTACATTGGGCTTTTATATCGAGGAATATTTGTTCTACACATTGTTCGTGAAAGTCGCCATGATCACGGTAAGACACAATATAGGCAAGCAGCCCCGCTTGATCAATAGAAGGACCTTCATACTCTACCACTAGCGTAGCCCAATCAGGTTGACCCGTGACTGGGCAATTACTTTTAAGCAGGTGACTGTGCAAAATTTCTGTGCGATAGGCACTGCTATCAACCATCAACAAACGAGCATCAGGCGTATAGGTACTAATTTCAATATCTTGCTCATCGATGTTTACTCCTGGAGTAGGCAAGACTGTCATGGCCTTCTCACACAAGTTGAATAACGTCACTTGCACTGGCGCCCCAGCTGCAGCTGTTAGGTCTTCGGTCATGTGTTGCTGCACATGAGCGATGTTGGCCATAGTGCTTTGATTAAATGAGTTCAAGTACAATTTAAAAGATTTACTCTCAACAATATTTGGGCTATCGGCAGGAATCCGAAACTCTGCCAAGGCCATTTGTGGCAAGCCTTTTTTATTAAGCCAAGACACCTCAAAGGCGTTCCAAACATCAATGCCGTAAAAAGGGCGCTTGCTGAACTTAGGGTGCCAAGGCTTATTGCGTGGAATAGGAAACAGTAATTGAGGTGAATATTCATTCACATAAGCGCTCTCTTTACCCAAAGGTGAGGCTTCTATAAAGTCGTTTTGTTGCATAATTATCTCCAAAACACAGGTCTATTTACGAATGCCCTTGCCCGTATGTAATAGGTACATGCAGTATCTAAAGAGGACCACGATAAAGACACTAATAACTGACAGCGCATAGCCCATAGCAATATCAGATACACCTAAAATACCATAGCGGAAGGCATTGACCATGTATAAAATAGGATTCAATAATGATGCTCCAGCCCAAAAATCAGGCAGTAGATCAATCGAATAAAAAACGCCCCCAAGGTAGGTTAAGGGGGTCAAAATAAAAGTTGGAACAATGGATATATCATCAAAGCTATTGGCAAACACGGCGTTGATAAAGCCACCCAAGCTAAACAAGATAGAGGTCATCAGTACGACCAATATGATAATGCCTAAATTATAAATTTCTAGCTGAGTGAAAAATAATGACAGACTCGTCACAATCGTTCCTACGGCCAAACCACGAGCCACACCACCTGTGATGTAACCCGCTAATATGACCCAATTGGGCATCGGCGACACTAACATCTCTTCTAAACTGCCTTGATATTTAGTGCTATAGAAGGAGGATACAACGTTACCGTAGGAGTTAGTAATGACAGACATCATAATTAACCCGGGCACAATGAATTGCATGTAGTCAAAGCCCCCCATTTGACCAATTCGAGTGCCAATTAAGTTGCCAAAAATAATGAAATACAGCACCATAATAATGGATGGTGGTAACAGGGTTTGTACCCAAATACGCATAAAACGCTGAATTTCTTTACGCACAATAGTGGCATAAGCGATATAAATTTCATAGGCCGACATTAGGCGCTTACCCCTTTCAAGTCAGTCTTATTATTAGTCACTAAATTCACAAACAGCTCTTCTAATCGGTTGGTCTTATTACGCATACTGATCACTTCAATACTAGCAGCCGACAGGGCTGCAAACACACGATTGATATCTTGACCTTGGTGCAGAGTGACCTCTATGCGGGTATCATTGATCAACTGTAGCTGATAGCCCTCTATGTCTGGCGCTTGTGTGAGTGTTTGTTTCAAATCGAGCACAATGGTTTCAGTATTAATGGTTTTTAGCAGTTCCCGCATAGGGCTGAGTTTAATAATATCGCCCCCATCGATAATGGCAATATTGCGGCACAAGTTTTCAGCCTCTTCCAGGTAATGGGTGGTAAGGATGATAGTGGTGCCTTGTTCATTAATACGAGTTAAGAATGCCCACATAGAGCGGCGAAGTTCGATATCAACACCAGCAGTGGGTTCATCTAAGATGAGTAATTTAGGTCTGTGGACTAAAGCCCGGGCAATCATTAAGCGGCGTTTCATACCCCCCGATAGATTGCGAGACGCATCGGCACGTTTATCCCACAGACCTAATTGCTTTAGAAGCTGTTCTGTGCGTTTTAAGGCCTCATCCCGTGGGATGCCATAGTAACCTGCTTGCTGCACCACCACATCCTGCACTTTCTCAAACATGTTAAAATTAAATTCTTGCGGCACCACTCCCATCATACATTTGGCCTGACTCATGTCTATATCTAAGTCATGGCCAAAGACTTTGACCGATCCGGAGGTTTTATTTACCAAAGACGATACGACCCCTAGAGTGGTGGACTTACCTGCTCCGTTAGGGCCAAGTAAGGCAAAAAAATCACCCTGCGCTACTTTTAAGCTAATGCCTTTTAGGGCCTCAAAGCCATTGTCATAAGTTTTGCACAATTGGTTGATTTCTAGGGCGTAAGTCATAGTGTTTAATAATGGTTTGTGGAAGGATGTAAAGTAAGTTTAATGGGGTTGTTTTTGGTTTTTTAAAGGTTGAAGCCTCGGTATTAGTTGGTATGAGCATGCCTTATGTGTTCCTAACATGAGTACAAACCCATAACCCCAATGCAGACATTTAGCAGCCACATGCAAGTAATTTGGCAGCCGTTTGCACTGACGTGCTTGTTAAAACCTGCTATACATATGGTTATTTAACTCATGCTAGGCGCCATAGATGCCAAAACAACAAGAGTTCACTGCATGGAATCCAGGGTTAAGCGCTAATTTACCTAGGGAACTGAGTGCTTTAGAAACTATTTTTCAGGCTCCTAACGTTTATACCCACTACGATGAAGTCCAAGAAATTGCGAGTTTAACGGGACTAAAGCCTGAGCATTTGGTGGGTTTTACTGCAAAGCGCTTGGTGATGCATGAACTGATTGTGCGCGTGGGTGCGAATATTCATATTCCAGAAGCCGAGCACGAAGAAGACTTGGGCATTAATTTTCGTCACATTGCTAATGGTATTTTAGATCAACACATTGCCCCTTTGTATGACCATATTGAGCACGAGTTCCACAGTCTGTCTCTCTCAGTAAAGCGAGAAGTAGACCGATTACTGTCTGAAGAAGTCATGTTAGATGCCAAAGTGATCGCCCCTATAAAAAAAAGCTTATGGCCTTGGGGTAAAAAAAAGGCCATTACACCCTGCCCATTAAGTAGTGAAGAAATTCAATTTAAAGCCATTAACCAACTTAAAAAAACAGGCCTTGCCCTTGCCGACCCTTTGCTTAAAGCGGTTTACAAAAGCAGTTATCAAATACTCGGTTCTGTGGCCTCAACACGGGGTTTGATCGGCAATGACCAAGGGTTTATGAGCCGCATTATCTGTCGCCATGTGCTCAATAATTATGGTAGCTTTGTTATTGGTAAGTTAATCGAACCTGCCATTGACGCCGCTGTACTGGCCCATGAATACCAATTAATACCCCGCGTAGACAAACCCATCATTATTAGCCTTAAAGGGGCCTCTGCGGCAGGTAAAAGCACCCTAAGACCTTTATTAAAGAAAACCATGGCCCAACGGGGTATTGCGTCTTCTTTATACGGCATTATTAGTCCTGATATCTGGCGTCGCCAATTGTTAGACTATGAATCACTTGGCCCCCATTATAAGTACTCAGGCCGATTTACCAGTAACGAAGTCAACATCATAGACGCCAAACTAGACCGCTACATTAGACGCAAGAGCCAACAAGATCAGACGATTCCTAATATTCTAGTGGATCGCTTTAGATTTGATAGTTTTTCAACAGAACAGGTGCAAAAGGTATTGCATGGCACCTACGCTAAATATGCTCATATTATGTACATGTACTTTGTGATTACACCGCCTGAGGCGACAGTGGAGCGGGGCTGGATCAGAGGCCAACAGCGCGGCCGATATAAATCTGTGGAAGACTTTTTAGGACACAGCGTGGAAGCCTACCAGGGTATTCCAAAGCTCATATTTAAATGGCTTGCGCATACTAGCCCCCGATATGAGTTCAGTTTTTTCGACAATAGTGTGGCCGAAGGGCAGTTCCCATTAACCAGTGTCATCGGCAACCAAAAGGGCATGCAGGTATTCGACCCGATGGTGTTTGTGAACATTGAGCGTTATCAAAAAATTAATATCTATGCGCAAAGCTTGGCCCAGGTTTACCCCAGTTCAAAGCGCATGGCTATAGCCAACAATATGACTTTTTTTAATCAATGTTTAAAACGTTTTCCCAAGGTGTGCTTTAGTGTCGGACAAAATAATGACCCCTACCTTATAGTGCGCCAAAAAACTTACACATTACCTGACCCAACATTATTTGATCAGCAACTTGAAGACCCCACCTTGAAGGTACTGTTTGAGCAGATTTTGATCAACCGAATATTACGCTAATCGCACCTCAGTATTTCTTTCAAATAATAGTTACAAAAATACAGCCTATTTAATAGCATATTATGAAAAACACACTATCATTTAAATGATATATTTGATTAATATGAAAATAAGGAGCTTTTATGCAAGACTATTAAAATATCGCCTTAAGTGTTTCAAATGCTATCCGCACCGGCATACAAGGGGATCATAAAGCTGGTCTAGGCGACCGAGAATTACAAGTGTTAGAACACATCACGCGAGAGCACAGTCATGGGAGGTGCGTTTTTATGGAAGATGGCATGAGCCTAAAATACTTAGGTTCGCGTTACACACTGCGCAAGTCTATCCAAAAGCTAATTGATTTAGACTACTTGAATATTGATGCCACAGACGACTCTAGACAACGCTCCCTTGTGCCTGCAGCTCGGGCCCTGTCTTTATTTGACGCCATCGGTAAAAGCATTTCTCATATTGTAGCCGCTTAATAGATCAACTGAGTAAGGCCCGAAGTCCAGACCATCGTTGCGTTTTGTTAGCGACCGCTTTGCACCACACAGGCTTACTCACCTTAACACTACAAGTGGTTTTTGCTCGAGTAATCGCCGTGTACAGCAACTGAGAAGACAACAACCGCTCAGCTTGAGGGGCCACCACCAGCGCCACATGCTCAAACTCTGAGCCCTGAGTTTTATGGATCGTCATGGCATAAACAGCGTCTAAGTCTTGTAATAACCCCACATCCACTTTTCGCACTTCTGCGGCCTGCAAGAAACACACATCCAGCGCTCCCTTTTCTGTCTGCCACATAATCCCAATGTCACCATTAAACAAACCTAAAGCGTGATTATTCTTGGTGACCATCACCGGTTTACCGTGGTAGTTTTGTGCTAAACGTACTTGTGACAAACGCCGACTTAATAATCGCTCTACTTGCGTGTTTAACCCTTCTATGCCCAGATCGCCTTGGCGCGTGGCTGCCAGAATTCTAAACTGGTTTAAACAGGCAAAGGCTTCATTTAAGGTTTTCGCCTTTAACATAGGCACAAAATGTTGATCACACATGTGCTCTAGCCAAGCCTCAAACTCTGAGTCTGCAATTAAGCTAAGGTCCTCACTGTTTGTCAATGTGTGCCAACTTTCTTGTGCTTGATTATTCATCACCTGTTGGGCTAAAACCCCAATGCCACTTTGTTCTTTAAAGCGATGACTTGTATGCAAGTAACTAATAACATGAGGTGGAATGTCGGCTAAAATAGAACCCGCAGCCACCGACGGCAATTGTTGCGCATCACCCACTAAAATTAGCTTGCAGTGCTCTGGTAGGGCATCTAACAGCCGTGCCATCATAGGCAAATCAACCATGGACACCTCATCTATCAGCAATAGATCGATGGCCAGTGGATTGGCCTTATGGTGTCTTGCCCCATGACTATTAGGACGCAGACCCAGCAAACCATGCAAGGTGTGGGCAGTATCTGGAATACTCTTTATGAGGCTCTGATCTATGCCTTTACTCAGTAATTGCGTCTTGGCATTATTAATTGATTCCACCAAACGCTCCTTGGCTTTGCCCGTGGGGGCTGCCATCGCAATGCTCAGAGGCCTGTCATTGATGGCCTGCAAAGCTAATAACAAACGCGCCACAGTATGGGTTTTTCCTGTGCCCGGGCCACCCGAAATCACACTGACTTGGCGCACTAATGCCTCTTCAACAGCCCTAGCCTGCCAGTCTACTTGGGCTTCTGCTGACTTATCGAAGAGCTGAGCTAATAATGAGTCTGCAGTCATTTGTTGTGCTGCTGATAGGGGATGGACTTGCATGCGCTGCAATAAGTGCTGGGCTACCTGTTGCTCAAAGCACCAGTACCTGCGTAAATAAAGTCTCTCGTTGTCTAACACTAACGGGGCCTCATCTGTTGCAGTAATGGCACAACTCTGTGCACTATCCATGAGCACACTAAAAGCATCAAATGTATAACCAGGCGCGGCCCCAGTTCCCGTTCGAATATCGCTCACGGCAGACCAAAGGGTTTGACCGGCTATATCAGCCAAGGGTAGGCAACTATGCCCATTTCGCAGCGCACGACTCAAAGCCATAATTAAATGCTGCATAATAGCGTTTTGGCTACCCAGACTTTGGCACAACTGAGTAGCTAAAAACCCATCAATAGCTTCCAGTCCAGCATAATCTTTGTGCAGTATTGCCGTAGGGACTAAATTAGGCACGATCATATGGATACTCCAGCAAATAAATCATCAAGTTCTGTCAATTCTTCTAGGCTAATGGCCTTAGAAAAGACGCCTGTAGATGATTTAGGTGACATACCCCTCAGATATAAATAATACACGCCACCAAAATGCTGATGAGCATCATAATGGGGCATTCTTTGCTTAAGGTAGCGATGCAGCGCCAAGCTATAGATCAAATATTGCAAGTCATAATAATGCTGCTGGTTAGCCTCTAACATGGCATCTAGGTGATAATCTTCAAGCATGTCACCCAAATGATTAGATTTATAATCTGCCACAAAAAAGCGCCCATTATCTTCGAATACCAAGTCTATGAAGCCATGCATCATGCCTTGAAGCACAGGGTGACTCGGCAATGCACTTGGCAAACCACCCCGATGTCGGCTCAATATTTGCCCCAAGGTGGATTGTTTAGCCTGTTGCAGTGGGAAGTAAAACTCCACTTCTCGCAAGGTCTGATGAGGCAATAGTTGCCCCAAGGTCAAGCCCAAAGTCACATCCAATGCAGCGCTGTCAGGGTCATTAATGGCAGGTAATGGCGCTTTCAAACACTCTTCTAACCACGATTGCAAAGCCACCACTTTGTCAGCGTCATGTTGCTGAATACCTACTATAGTATGGTATTTTGCCAGAGGTACTTCCATGGCACTGGGCCAACTAGGGTTGGCAAAATCCACCTGTTCAAGGATGTCGTGCAGCAACAAACCACTATTCTTGCCTTTGGCTAAAGTAAAACGCAGTTCCTTGGAACCTATACTTTGGCTAGCAACTACCATTTGGCTAATGCCATCTGATTGGTCTTTGGCGCTGGGTTGCTGAACATATGCACCATAATTCAGTTGGCGCACTATCGCACTGTAGGACAATAAATGAGTATTAGTATCAATTTGGCCAGTAAAGCTTTGTGTGACTAGGTTTGAGTCTAAGTGACTTGTGGGGCCTTGCATTGAAGGCATGTGCACATCACCTTCTTCAATTTTGCGTAACTCTGAGTCTTTGGGGTCAGTTAATTGTTCTAAGGCCTCGGGCCAACCCAGCGCATCATCTGGTGTGTTTTTGCCAAATAATAACTGCCCTAAGGGTGACCTCTCGGCGTCCTTAAAGTTACTCACGGGCAGATAACATTTATACTGCGCACGGGTTACTGCCACATATAATAGACGCAAAGCCTCTTCTTCGGCCGCTATTATAGCCGCATCACTCACTTCAGGGTCTCGACCAATCATTAGCGCAGGGCATTGCTCTTGCTCGTGATAATAGGGGAACAGTTGTATTTTTTTGGTGCCCCACTTAAGAGGGTCTTTGGCTTGACTGGCAAAGGGAATAAATACGACTGGATATTCCAAGCCTTTAGAACCATGTTGGGTCACGATTTGAATTAACTTGGCATCACTTTCTAAACGCAATTCAGCACTGGTATCTGCATGCTCTGCCTGACACTGCTGCTGTAACCATTCCACCAGCAAAAGAGCTGAACTAGCTTGATTGGATGCCTTTTGTAACAGCTCTGCTAATTGCACCATATTGGTCATGTAACGTTCTTTGTTTTGAGTTGGTGGCACAGCACGCTGTTTAAGTAGCTGTGTGATAAGGGCCATAACCCCCTGCCTTAGCCACAACTGGCGTAATTGCAACATTTGGCTTCTTATGCTGATTAAATATGAATCGTCCTGATTTAACCGAGCCAACACAGCCACACTGCCACCCCATAGGTGTGTGCTGGCCGCCCGCATCAACTGTCGTGGGTCTTCGCAGTGCAGCACACCATTTAATAGCCTGACCATTTCAATGGCTTCAGTACTGGCATACACGCTGCTTCGATCACTAATGAATACGCTGGCTATATGGGCCTGCTTTAAAGCCGTTTGTAAAGCCTGTGCTTCGCCTGCGCCTCTTACCAAAAGGGCAATGTCAGCCGCTTTAAACTGTCCTTGCTGCAATATTTTTTGAATTTCAGCCACACACCAACGGGCAATGTGCTGTTGTTTATGATCATTGGTCGTTAATGCTTTAGGCAGCCAAACATAGGTTAGGGCCGCGCCCTCTGTTTTGGGGTTGTTAGCAACGTTAGCCTTGGCGCCATTACTTGCTTTCACTGGGACATAGTCAATGCCATTGCCAAACACTTGTCGAATGCTGCTCTGCACAGAAAATAAACGATTGTAAGCTGCCACCATGGCGTGGCTAGATCGCCAGTTAGTGTCCATGTGCCAAATATCATCGGTGGCTTGTGCAGCTTTTAAATAGGTGTGTATATCACCACCTCTAAAACCATAAATGGCCTGCTTTGGATCCCCAATCATAAATAATGTTGTGCCATTGCTAGGGGGCCCGTAAAGACGATTTAAAATGGCATATTGATGCCCATCCGTATCTTGGAATTCATCCACCAAAGCAACGGGATAGGCCTTTCGTAGAGCATCAACAAGGGCTTCATTTTGAGAGTCGTTAACACACTCAGACAAGTGCCTTACCAGATCATCAAACTCCATAATTTGCTGTTTGTGTTTGGCCTTTTTGTAAGCCTCTCTCACCCCTTGCACTGCTTCTAAAACTAAAGGTGCGGTAGCCGCTTGTTGAGCATAAATCAAGTAGTTATCTTTGAAGCTTGCTGCATTAATCCGCTTAGACAGAGCAGGGATAACATCCTTTAAATCAGGTGCTTTACTTAATCTTCTCCCACTCAGGCAGGCTAAATGATCTTTTGAGGCAGGCCCAAACTCCTTGGTGCCCAGCCAACTTAATAAGTCTTGCCATTGAACCAGCCGAACGTCCTTAGTTTTAGCATCACTCATAGTGGCTTGAATCATGTCTATTTCTAAAGAGAGCAAGCTTTCACGCACTGCTAATTTGGTGGTGTACCATGCTTCATGCCATACTTGTTCAGCGGCAGCAAAAACTGGCATTGGGCTTAATAAGGCATTACTAAAGGCATCCCAAAACCCTTCTGGTGTATGCCAACCCTGTTGTTCTAATTGCTGGTATCGCTCAGGGTCATGCATGACCACCCGCAGCCAGTCTTGTAAGCTGGTGTAGGCTAGGTCTCGGGTGTTGGTTTCTAACACGACCTCCAGCCCCGTTTGGCTGGTAAAAGCGTATTGCTGCAGGGCGCGCCCACAAAACCCATGGATAGTAAATATGGCGGCTTGATCTAGATTGAGAAGGGCTTGGTGCAACAATAGTTTTGCTTGTTCAGGCTCTATGTTGTTGTACAGGTGCTGCCAATACTCATCTGTGTCTGTGTTAGTGTCATTGTCCCAGTATCTTTGGGCTTCACGTATGATGTCTGCGATGCGTCCGCGTAACTCTTGCGTCGCCGCTCGGGTATAAGTCATTAATAAGATTTGTTCTACAGGGATTTTTTCCTCGATCAACAAACGCAAATAAATACGCGTGAGACTAAAGGTTTTGCCCGTGCCCGCGCTCGCTTCGATAAGGTGACGGCCTTGCAAGGTTAGATGAGTTAAGTCTAGCTTAGGCATGCTTCACCTCTTTAATGCAATCCACCATAGGCTGGTAAATCTCAGCAAAGGACTCATGCCAATCATCTAACAAAGGGGCTTGTGGCCACAACCAGCGTCTATAAGGATCACTTGAGAAATCAAAACTTTGGCTATACTTATGGTGATGCCATTTTTTCTGCCACTGGCTGAGGCGCTTATCGGTGTCATGTGGATCCACTTTTAAAAAGTCTAGGCCCAGTTCAGCATCTAATGGCAAAGCTTGGTTTAACCCGAGTTTGTAGATTTCTATGACTTTACTCAACTGGTCTGTGGCATTTTCTAACCCCTGCAGTTCTAAGTTTTTTTCTAAGTGCACAGAAACACCAGACACTGGCTGTTCAAAAGCCACTTGCGCCACTAAACTGGTCAGCCAAAGGTTAAGCCTATCCTTAGGTTTGAACTTAGTCGGCCTTGTGAGAATCGTTTTTATTGTACTATTGTCATCGGCAGGGTCGCCCAGCAAAGCGATTTGATCTGCTATAGTTACGCCCGCAATATCCAGTGACACTGGATAGTTTTGGAGCTCTTCATAATCACGCTTGCGCAATTCATCAACTAACTCCTCTGCTTGCTCTAGGCTGGTTTGGATTATGTTGTCTGTTAGATGGCTTTCTGGTAACTGCCCATTCAGTTGGTATTCCTGTCTTACCAACTCACAGGCTTCGGGTTCATCAGATAAAACAGCTGATAACATTTGGTCACGCAGCTTGTACTCAACCAACTTGGAACTATTAAAAGGTTCATTATCTTCTAAATCAAGATCATAATCGTGTAAATACAAGCCTAAACTTTGATTGGCAAAGCAACGGCCAGGATTTTCTAAAAAACGCACTAGATCACTAATTTTAATCGGTTTAGTTGATGGTAAAAGGCCTAAAGCAGGGGTGTTTTCGTCACTTGCTTGCGCTTGTAATAAACGCAACCAAGCGCTTTCAAAACTCGGATGAGACTGTGCAGCAAAGTTGGCTTTACTAAAGCTATGCAGGGGTAACTGACGGATCATCGAGCTCGGCGATTTTGGGTCAAAGTCCCAGCCATAACCTCTTGCAAGGTAGTCCATTAATTCTGACAAAATTAAACTCGGCTGGCGTGGGGAATTATTTTTGCTATCAGTACCCTGATAACTCAAATATAAACAAGAACGTGCACTGATCATGGCTTCTAAAAATAGGTAACGATCATCCCCGCGCCGCGAGCGATCTCCAACCCTGCGCTCTTCTTGTGCCATTAAATCAAAGTCTAATGGTTTAGATTGACGCGGATATTGACCATCATTAAGGCCCAACATGGCCACCACTTTAAAGGGAATGCTGCGCATGGGCACCATAGAGCAAAAGGTGATTTTTCCAGTAATGAATGCTTGGCTGCTACTTGCCACCGATAACTTTTGTGTGAGGCTATAGCGCACCACTTCCAAACTTATGGCTTGACTATACCCCACTTGTTCAACCCACATGGCCATATTACCAATGGCAGTTGATAAGCTTTCTTTGGCCTGTTCTTCATTGCGCTCAGAGGTGTGATCGTCGGTAAAAAATTCATCAATGATACCCGTCAGATAACCTCTCCAAGCCTCACCAGTGCGGGGAGTATTAAGGTTTTTTGCATGCCACTGCAACTGTTCAAGCACCTGCATTAGGCGCCCTAACAGCAGCGCTTGGTTGCCCTCTACATCATCCAGCAACCAGTCATCTTGATAATGTGGGACCTGATCACCTTGGGCAAATCCAAGCAACAAGCGTTTCAGCCCCCACGACCAACTATAGGTGCTGGTTGCTTGTACTTGGCCTAAGGTACTGGCTTTATGATGCTCATCTATACCCCAATGCACAGAAGCGTTGGTCAACCATACGGCGATGGTATCAAGTTCTACAGAGGTAATATTAAATTTGCGTTGCATGGCAGGTAAACGCAGCAAGTCTAATATAAAGGTGACTTGAAAGCGGCTGTCGGGTAAGTGCAATAATTGCAAATAAGCGGCCACTAAAGGCTCTGCATCTTGCGGTTTGCGGTCTGCAATTGAACAAGGTAACTGAGGCGTTTCTAGGTTTTTAGCGTCCGTCCCATAACCCAATTGAAACCCATTAGTATCAAACACTGCACCCACATAGGCAGCGTAGTCTTCTACCTGTGGACACATGACTAATATGTCACTGGGTTTAAGACTGGGGTCTTGATTGAACTGGCCTAGTAACCAATCGTGCAAACCTTGTAACTCTCGCAAGGCACTCGATGCGCTAGTGAAAACTAGGCTGTTATCTGTTTTGTCCTGCTGATCCTCGCAGGCGTCCTTGAGGTGTAAAATATCCTGTTGTAACTGATGCAACATTAATAAACTGGTTTCACGATAATGTGGCTCAGCGTCTTCGAAAGCATCAATATTATAACTGTCTTGCTGTTGTAATAATCGGAAAAACTCTTTGCCTTGACTGCCTAAATTAGCCAGCAAAGGATTACCACCATCGACTAGCACCTGATCATCTTGTTGTGCCAACCAATATTTAAGTTGCGTTGCAGCAATGGCTTTTTCAGACTGGATATGACCCCAGTACTCCGCACAGGGATTCAAGTGAAACACGTGCACTTGAGTATGTTGTGCCAAGGCTGAGAAAACGTCCAAGGTGGCCGGTGCCATAGTGTTAAGTGCAAATAAACAAATTTGTTGCGGCAATGTGTTGGGTTCAGCGCCAGACATTTGCGACAAACACCCCATTAGCTTGTGCTGGATGTCTATGGGATGACGTCCATCTTGCCGGCACAAAATAGCCCACAATTGAGCTTGCCAATGCTGTACTTGATGGTCATTTTGGCCATCAATTTGCCATTGCTTGAGCCAATCGGGGCGGTAAAGAATATATTGCTCAAATAAATCAGCTAAGGCACTGGCAAGCTGAAAGCGCTTCAGCAAGTCATTGGCAGTGCGAGAGGTTGTTGCAGACCCAGAAGCTTCTGACTGCCAATAGCGATTCGCCTCGAAGAATTCATTATTAGATCGTATCGCGTCACTAGCCAATACATCATCAATACGCCAAACCAGTGCCTCACGTTGATAAGGTGGTTGTTGAGGCACCTCAGTGTCTCCCAATAGTTGTCGCGCTAGTTGCCACACAAACTTACCGGGTAAAGGGTAGTCAATGTTCATTGCAATGCCATTCTGGGTGGCTAATTGGGTGTTAAGCCAGTGCTGCATGCCTGTGTTCTCAACAATCACTTGAGCTGAGTTAAGCACCCCAAACGTGTCATTTTGGTGACCAAGTTTCAACACATGATTGAGTAACACGGCTAAATCTTCTAGCCGATTTGCAGGGTACACCATCAGTTGTTTTGCTAAAGCCATGCAATTTTGTCCTTTTTATTACTTGGTCTGCCTGCAGCACCTTGCTCTGTTGGCGATTAAAAGCTTTGCGTAATATGCACTGTTATATGGCGCTCAGCATCACTTAGATGCATTTGCTCTTCTTCTATAATACAACTCAAATTTATCGTTTTAAGCAATAATTTTTCAAGGGCCACTTCACCTTCTATGCTGATATGAAAAACCTTAACCTTTTTATTTGTTGATAAGCTCGTTCGGTTTTTCTCTAACCATAGGTCAGCCTTATTATCCTGATAAGTATAAATAGACACCTGTTGCGCTTTCCCGCTTGCTTGACGAATACGTTTTTCATCGGGCATGCCTAGTTCAATCCAATGCACAATATTACCCGTTAAATCTCGTTGCCAAAGATCGGGTTCTTCTGCGGAACTAATGCCTTTAGTGAGTTCTAAATCCTCATGTGCAGCATGTAAAAAGGCAATTAAGCGGCACATGAGACGATATTCATTTTCAGAGGGGTGCTTAGCTATGGTCAGGCTATAATCTGCGTAATGGTGACTATTAAGGTTGGATAAATTTAAGTTTGCCTTGTAAATGGTCGCGCCTATGGCCATGAATTTCTCGATGTGGGTTTAAATAATATGTGGGTTGGAATCAATGCTAGAATATCACGAACCCTTAATGGAAGTGAGTGAAAAGTATGGTATCCATGGCTATTTATTGCACCCGTGGCAACACCCACAAAGGCATAGACGGCGACTTTGGTTTGCGAGGCTTAATTGACCACTTTTGCAGCGCATTAGCCCACACTAAACACCTGCGACTGTTAATATGTATTTAGGCATTGATTTAGGCACTTCTTGCGTGAAGGTTATTATCCTTGATGATGAGGATCAGTTGATCGCACAAGCTTCATCGGAATTAGAAGTGAGTCGGCCCCATGCACTTTGGTCTGAGCAAGATCCTGCAGCTTGGTGGCAAGCAACACATATAGCCATGCATGCTCTGCAAGAGACTAATGCCGCAGCTCTCAAATCTGTTAAGGCCATTGGCTTAGCTGGACAAATGCACGGTGCAACCCTACTAGGCGCGCAAAACAATATTATTCGACCCGCTATTTTGTGGAACGATGGCCGCAGCGAAGCTCAGTGTAAGGCAATAGAGATCAAAGAGCCCCGCACTCGAGCCATAACAGGAAATATTCCGATGCCTGGTTTTACCGCACCAAAGTTAGCCTGGTTGCGGGAGCATGAGCCCCATAATTTTGCCAAGGTCGCCAAAGTATTACTCCCTAAAGATTACTTAAGGTTTTTGATGACCGGTGACTTTGCTTCTGATATGTCTGATAGCTCAGGTACGCTTTGGCTAGACGTACAAAATAGGACATGGTCTCCCACTATGCTTAAGGCAACTGGACTGACTGAAGAGCAGATGCCTAAGCTTTATGAAGGCACTCAAATAACAGGTCAACTTGATGCGCATGTGGCAAAAAAATGGGGCTTGCAAGCGGTACCTGTGATCGCTGGCGGCGGTGATAACGCTGCTGGTGCTGCAGGCATTGGGGTGATTAATCCAAACCAAGCCTTTTTATCTCTCGGTACCTCTGGCGTATACTTTGTCGCTAACGACAGTTATCGCCCGAACCCTGAGAATGCTGTGCATACCTTTTGTCACTGCATAGACCATACGTGGCACCAAATGGCAGTGATTTTAAGTGCCGCAAGCTGCCTCAGTTGGGTGACTCAACTCACCGGCTACAAAGATGAAGCGAGTTTACTATCTGAGATTGAAAAACTCGACTTTTCAAAGCCTTCACAAGTCACTTTCCTGCCCTATTTATCGGGTGAACGCACACCGCATAACAACCCAAATGCGCAGGGGGTTTTCTTTGGCTTAGGCCATAATACTGACCCAGCCGAGTTAGGCCGGGCGGTACTTGAAGGCATTGCTTTCGCTTTTGCTGATGCCCAACAGGCCATGCTCACAGCAGGGACACAAATTGACACGGTATCTGTCATCGGTGGGGGCTCAGTGAGCCAACTATGGGGTAAAATATTAGCCAGTGTATTGAATAGAAACCTAGTTTATGGGCATGGTGGAGAAGTTGGCCCAGCATACGGCGCTGCTCGACTTGCTAAGATTGGCTTGAATTCTATGCCTGCTGGGCAAGTGTGTGTTGCTCCTAAAGTAAAGTACATAATAAAACCCGATGCAATCATGTCCAGCTATTACTCTAAACAACACTTGAAGTACCAACAACTTTATCAAAGTTTAAAACATCATTTTTAAGCTTTATGCGCTTTGAATCTAGCCTTCATAATGAATCACTATGCTTCTCACAAAACAGTCATTAGGCGATCACAAGAACCATCTAATGGGCGTGCGCTGAACTTCATTATTAACCATCAACACATCATTAATACTCTATCAACACTCCATTAACACAGTGTCAATGCACGGGTCGCATAATCCTCAAAAGATGGTTTTTACTTGAAAGTGAGTCAAAAATAGTTGATTGTGTAGCTCGGAATATAAGCAAATTTAAAACACAATTTAAAATAGTAATTAATGAGAAAGATCGTTAATTAGTTTGACTGGCTATTTGTGGGAGCTGAATTGATTAGACCCGAGAGCCACTTCAACTTTTGAATAAAAATCCCAGCTAATAATTATGCATACACTCAACTACCTCTCAGGTTATGAACCCAAGATACAGGACCAAGTATCGGGTTTACTGAATGACAATAAGCTTAAAGAATTCCTACTTAAACGCTATCCTAAAGCTCATGAAGTAAGAACAGACAAAGCTTTGTATGATTACACCATGTCGATCAAAAACCAGTATTTACGTAAGTCTAACCCTCTGTCCAAAATCCTTTTTGACGACAAAATAAGTTTGAGCCACCAAGCCTTAGGGCTGCACTCTTTTGTGTCTAGGGTTCAAGGAAGTAAAACTAAAGCCAAACATGAAATCCGCATATCCTCTCGCTTAAAAATAATGCCTGAACCGTTTCTACGGATGCTGGTAGTGCATGAATTAGCTCACTTAAAAGAGAAAGACCACAACAAGGCTTTTTATCAGCTGTGTTGCCATATGCAGGGGGATTACCACCAAATGGAATTTCATTTACGCCTGTTGTTGACCCAAATTGATCACTACTCAAATCCCTATGTTGAATGAATTAAATCCCTGTAAGCTGATAAATTTTTTTAGTTGTGACCCTTAAATAATAACGAGTTGATTTTTGCTTTACTTGGTTCTTGATTTACTTGGTTTTTATCTGCTTAACTAGTTGCGCATTAGCCACCTTTAATTCACTAAAAGCAAAAGTGTGGTACTTTGTCAGTGCGGTTTTTGAGGCCCAAATCACGACCCACAGCGAAGCCTTTGATTAGGTTAGGCAAGGTTGGCTCACTCTGCTGCAGCGTCAACACTTTTACATGTATGGGATTGATCCGCTATGGCCTTGGTTTGAGATTATTTAAAACGTTTAAACCTACATCAACCAACCCCATAATAATCAGCGCCCAGTCAAAAAAAGGGATACTCAATGGATCAAGCAACATTTGCCACATACCCAAGTCTTAAGGGTAAAACAGTTTTTATTACCGGCGGTGCATCGGGTATTGGGTTTGAATTAGTGCGCGGCTTTGCCGCCCAAGGCGCAAACGTAGGCTTTGTAGATTTGCATGAGTCTAATAGCCAAGCTTTGTCTGATACTGCGGTTAACATCACCCATGAAATTTGTGACCTGACCAACATTGACGCCCTGCAAGCGGCACTGACTAAGTTAGCGTCCCGCCTTGGACCAGCGACAGTGCTGGTAAATAATGCGGCCAATGATGATCGCCATAACTGGCAAGATGTCACACCCGCCTACTGGGATGAGCGCTTACAAACTAATCTAAGGCATCAATTTTTTGCTATTCAATGTGTGGCTCCAGGCATGATCGCTGCAGGCGGCGGCTCTATCATCAATATGGGCTCTAACAGTTGGCATGAAACAGGGGGCGGTTTCCCCGCTTACGCTACGTCTAAAGCTGCCGTGCATGGACTCACAAGAACGATGGCAAGAGATTTAGGACAACACCGCATTCGGGTCAACACCGTCGTTCCTGGATGGATCATGACTGACCGACAGAAAGATTTATGGGCCACACCAGAGGCCCTTGAGAGTCAGCGGCAAAGGCAATGTTTACCCGATTTAATTGAGCCTATTTACGTTGTTAGAATGGTCATTTTTTTAGCTTCCGATGATGCATTCATGTGCTCTGCTAATAACTACATGGTCGAAGGCGGATCTATTTAGCCAGCCACTTATTCCCGTAACTGCGCTACTTAAACATCCCAGAAGCAGAAAATATATCCGTTCGATTTTGGCCTATTGAGTTTCACTGCTGGGATGCAGTTAACAACATTAGTCCCCAATTCTTAAGCTGCCAACATTCATCCTTTGAACTGTCTTTTGACTAGGTTGCGTTAAGTCTTCCAACACCCGCCTTACGCGTAATGAGACGCACGATCACACTAATGATAATAATAAGTAGTACTAACATTAGAGTCACAGCACTAGAATGCTGAGCCATGTCCTGTTCTTGATAACTAAATATTAACCCTGTCAGAACCATGTTGCCGGGTGAGATTAACAAAATAATCAAAGATAATTCCCGCATCGCGGTAATAAATGTGAGCAACATGCCCGCTACCAATCCACTCATGGACAGGGGAATAATAATTCTAAACATGCGCCTGAACCAACCAATACCTTGCACTCGAGCGGCTTCCTCTAGCGATTGATGGATTTGTAAAATTGCAGCAATGCCTGTGCGTGAGGTGAAGGGTAAGTTTTTAATCACCGTAATCAATACTAAAATCGTAAATGTTCCATAGAGTGCAGGAACGGGACCAATACTGGTTGAAAACATGCCAATATAAATTGCACCTAAGGCAATGGAAGGGAATATATATGGCGCAAAAGCAATCGACTCTAGCCATTTTGACAAACGCGCACCGCGCCCCCGAACCACAGCGTATCCAACTAAAAGACCTAACACCCCGTTAAATAATGCAGCAGCGAAACCCAACTTTATGGAATTAAACAAAGCCTCTAGAATGCCTTTGTTGTGGATAATTCCCGGTTCCCCGTAGGCTAGATTAACGTTGCCCTGGCCATTCCAAAAATAAGTCGTTAGATTTGCTAAGCTATAATCACCTGGAATTAGCGTTAAAGATTCCCACAGTAAAAGAATAAGGGGTAATGCTACAGTTATGCAGAGAAATAAAATCACCAAAATTGTTAACGGCCAGCGCATTTTACCCAGATCACTTTCACTCTTGCGAAAACCCTTGCCTGTCATTGTCACGTAGCTTTTGCGTACGCCAATAATACGGCTATTAATCCAGATAAAAGAAATGGCTAAAATAATTAAAACCAGCGCCAACACAAAAGCGTCGCCTTGGTTGCGGGCGTTAATTGATGCATAAATTTGCGTAGAAAAGGTAAAGAAACGAACCGGCAGACCGAGCAATGCTGGGGTTCCAAATGTTCCTAAAATACGGATAAACGTGAGTACTATGGCAGAACCAATTGCGGGCATCAATAAAGGCATCGTAATAACCCATATGCGCTTCCATTTACCCATGCCACTGGTGGCACCAGCCTCCTCTAACTCACTATCCACGGTAGCCAATGCGCCAGAAATCAGTAAATATGCGTAGGCATAGTAATGCATCGCCAAGGTGATCACGATGGGAACAATGCCATATGCAACCCAGTCAGGGGCTTGCACACCGGTCATATAGGTTAGTAAGCCTTCAGATCCACCAATGCGGTCATTTTTAAACAAACTCAGCCAAGCAATGGCCATCACCCAAGATGGCATCATGTATGGAAACACCAACATTGCTCCAAACACACCCTTAAAGTGAACATTAGTTCGAACCATTAACCAAGCAAGACTAAAGCCAACAATTAGAGCAATGACCGTCACTGCAAAGCCCATGATAAGACTATTGATCAACGGCTTATAAAATAAAGCAGCTGAAATAGGCTGGTTAAAGACGCGGTCTAGGTGAAATAAAGTAAAACTACCCACGACCCCGTCTGGCTCATAGGCAAGATCATAGCTTTGAAATGTTAATGCATCTTGGATAATTTGCAGCAATGGCACCAGCACAACAAAACTTAGAAAGCCAAGTGCCAAAACACCAATCACTAACTCAGGCCGATTTTTTAGCCGATAGACCTGATAAGACAGACCACGCCAAGACCAAAAGGCTGGTTTACCACTTTGGATAGAGGCTTTTAACATGGCGTTAATGCGCCTCGTTACGCAAATTATTCTGCGTATCTATGTCAAAAAAGCTCAGTGCTTCTGCTTCGAAATCAATCCACAGTGGGGTACCCTCTGGTAAGGTCATGAAGCCAGATTGAAGCAAGGTTATGGGGGTATCCCCTACCTTCACTTCTATGATTGTATTCGCACCCGTAGGCTGCAAAATTTCTGTTCTAACTTCTTGCCAACCCGCTTGGGCAGTTTCAGATACGCTTATTTTTTCTGGTCTTATGCCAGCAATCAGACTACCACTGCGTTCAGTTAACGTGTCAGGGAGAGGGATGGAAATAGCGCCACAATCGAGTACTCCATTGGCAATACTTCCTTTAAATAAGTTAATTCCTGGGTCACCAATAAATTCAGCTACGAAGATATTAGCTGGATGATGATAAATATCATAAGGGGAGCCTTGTTGCATAATTTGCCCCTCATTCATAATAATAATACGATCCGAAAGGGTTAAGGCCTCAATTTGATCATGCGTTACATAAACCGTTGTCGCCCCTAAATCACGATGCAAACGCTTGAGACTTGCACGCATTTCTGTGCGTAATTTGGCATCAAGATTAGAAAGGGGTTCGTCCATCAATAAAAGCGAGGGTCGCAGAGCAATGAGTCGCGCCACCGCTACTCTTTGTTGCTGACCTCCTGATAACTCAGACGGGTAGCGTTCGGCGTAACCGGTCAATTGCACCTGTTCTAAGGCTGTTTCTA
The DNA here is from genome assembly GCF_047730065.1 of Candidatus Njordibacter sp. Uisw_058. Taxonomy (GTDB): domain Bacteria; phylum Pseudomonadota; class Gammaproteobacteria; order Pseudomonadales; family Balneatricaceae; genus Njordibacter. The sequence goes on along the minus strand of NZ_CP159829.1, from coordinate 646,864 downwards.
ATCTTTTGGCGATGTCACTTTTAGATATTTTTTGTTCTTTCAAGGCTAGGGTAATGTTCTTGGCCACAGTCATGTGCGGCCACAAAGCATAGCTTTGAAAAATTAAGCCAAGGCCACGCGCTTCGGGAGGTATCACTACCCCGTCATTGCGCGAGAACACGACCCTATCACCAAGTTGAATAGTCCCCTGATCTGGCTCCTCTAACCCTGCGATCATGCGCAGGGTAGTGGTTTTACCACACCCAGATGGACCTAAAATAGTTAGAAATTCATCTGGTTGAACAGTCAGGTCGAGGTTTTTTACAACCAACTCTTTACCATAGGACTTTACGATTCCCTTGAGTAGTATTTGTCCCATTGAAGAGCCCCTTTATTGGCTTGAGTGTATCATCCAAAAATCACGCAGGCGCGGACCTTGCTCCCACATAAAATCAGCTGAAACATTCCAACCTACCATCTCGTCCCAAATCTCACCACCTTGGGGCAGAGGCACATCGCTGCGGGGGCTCACTGAGCCTGCATCGTGGTAGGGCGCCAAACCTTGAAGCAAATCAAAGCTTGCTCCTTCAAGATAGGGTTTCTCTAATTTTGCATCCAAATTTAGATCAGGATTACCCAGCAAATAAGCAATTAAAACTTTTGCCGCATTGGGATTCGGTGCATGCGCACCAATCGACATAAAGTTTGGGTAGACTAAGCGTGAAACCGGATCAAGATCAGACACGATGGCGTTTACATTACCTTTTGAATCATTGCGCGCTATATAAGTCATGTTACTCATAGCAATCATGGCATCATCTTGACCTGCCTTACCGGCAGCATCAGCGAGCTTTGAACCCGACTTATAGATCACGATATCATTATCAAGCATGCGCTTTACGAACTCATAACCAGCATCTTGCACACCATCACTTAGAACAATATCCTCGCCCATCAAGCGTTTGTAAGCCGCAGCCATTTGTTCTGGATTTTGCACCAAGGTTGCCAGTCCCATGAGTGAGGATCCTGATGACATTGGGTTTTTAATGCCCACGCGACCCCGATATTTCTCTTGCGTAAGTTCCCACACGTTGCTGATGGGTGATCCATTAGGATTAGATTCTGCATTATAGAAAAAGGTCATGGCTTCGTTCACACGAATCAGTAGAGGTTCACGATTCTCAAGCGGAATTCGATCGACAAAATGAGCAGGTACATAATTGAAAATGCGATGTTTGCCCAAGAGTTCATGTATGACTTGGCCAGAGTTACCTGTGGTGACAACATCAGCTGTAAAAATACCAGCATCTTGTTCCCGAACCGTTTTTTCAATGGTTTTAACAGACCCAAGATCATAGACTGTTAGCGTAATTCCAGGATAAAGGGCTTGAAAATGGTCGACCAATTTCGCAATGCGACCTGAGGCCGTATAAACTGAAACCTCACCCTCCTCTTTAGCTGCGGCAACGATACCTTCCCAATTTTCTTGCCCGGTTGCATGGGGTCCAAGCGCATTTTCCATCAACCATGCATCAAGCTTCGAGGACGCATCCTGAGCTGAAACCAAAGAAGCTGCTGCAGAAAATAAAGCTACCGCAGCTACCTTTGATAGAATTTGTTTTAGACATTTATTTTTTATCTTTTTTAACGCCATCTTAACTCTCCCTAAATTACGTTCTTAGTTGTGTACCTATTTATATAATACTAAATAGTACTGAAGATCAACTTATCATTTTCGTAGTGCCCATAAAAATCCATACAACATATTTTTGCTAGACCCTGTTTTTGGCTAAGGGTTTTATTTAGTGACAGGGGAGTATTTTTATACTAGGCTTTGACACTTAGGAATCGGGATTCCTGTCCTCTTTACTCTATTTTTTAGGGTTTCCACACTCTAATATTGAAGCTATTTTGCAAGGTTAGAAGTGTTCTAAAACATATCCAGATAGATAATGATTGCTTATTTTTACTGCTTTATGGGTGTGCAATAAACAGACATGACACAAATACTAGATCGAATTTCACAAGTAGCATCAAACTATGATGCCATCGTTTTAGATCAGTATGGAGTGCTGCATGATGGAACCAGCCCCTATACCGGCGCTATAGAGTGCCTCACTAATCTTGCCTATTCTGGTTCACGCCTAGCCGTGCTATCCAATTCAGGAAAGCGCAGCGCATCTAATGCAGCCCGCATATCGAGTATGGGGTTTGCAGACTCTTTGTTCGACGTGATTATGACCAGCGGTGAAGCATTGTGGCATGATATTTTGACCGGGACTATTATTGAGCGACGTTTTTTCCCTGTAGAGAGTCGCCCTGATGATGCCATTAAATGGGCGCAGGGCTTAGACATCCAATTTGAAGATTCAGCTAACACTGCTGAAGCGGTTTTACTCATGGGTTTGCCTGATGGGCACAGTACACGCCAATGGCAAGATATGTTAGATCAAGCATGGTCTGCAAAGCTGCCCATCTATTGCTCAAACCCAGATCTTTTAAGCCCTCGTGCAGGTGCCCAGCTGGTGACGTCACCTGGCGCCTTGGCCCACGCATACGCCAAACGCGGTGGCCGAGTTGTGTTTTATGGCAAGCCTCACCGAGTGATTTTCGAAGGTCTACAACAGACACTTGGAGCAAAGCGGCTGTTGATGGTTGGAGATAGTCTAAAACATGACATAGCAGGCGGACAGGCTGCTGGTTGGGATACCTTACTCGTTCAAGGAGGTCTATATGCCGCAGAGTTTCAACATAGAGACCATGACACAGTGCTAAGGCAACTGGTGGCTAAAACAGGCTGCCAACCACCCACTTATTCAATTAATACCCTAAAATAAATAATACTTTTTATTTTAGAACTATGAGGACGACTCAACTAAAAAGTTATAAGGAGAATTATAAGTTGAAAAAATCCATTCTATTTGTCACGGGCATATCAGGGGCAGGAAGAGCAGAAGTAATGAAGGTTTTAGAAGACCTCGACTTTTTTTGTATAGACAATTTGCCCCTAGCTTTGTTGCCTAACTTGACACAATTGAACGACATAACAACGACATCTGAACAACGTCTTGCAGTTGCGGTGGATGTGCGCGGGCGTGGTTTTTTCTCAAAGTTTCTAGCCACCGTGGATGACTTACAAAACGAAGATGCGGCACATCGTATCCTATTCTTAGATTGCGTTGATGACGTCTTAGTGCGTCGGTATTCAGAAACACGCCGTCGCCACCCCATTCATGAAGGTGACAGCTTATATGAATCTATAGCTGCAGAACGTGTTCTTTTGGCAGAAATTAAGGCTCGATCTACTTTTGTATTAGACACTTCACTGATGAAAACCCATGAATTGCGAAACCGCATCGGACAGATGGTTTTGCATCGAGATGTTAGCCTTGACCTTATGGTCAATGTTATGAGTTTTGGGTTTAAAAATGGTGTGCCATTGGATGCCGATTTTGTGTTTGATGTGCGGTTTTTGGCCAACCCTTACTATGAATTAGAATTAAGGTCTCAAACAGGCTTAGATACGTCAGTCTCCGAGTATGTGCTTGAGCAACCTAAAGCCCTTGAGACGGTAGAGAGCATCTCAACCTTGATGGAGAAATGGATTCCATTACATGCGGCGGCTGGAAAAACGTTTTTGACCGTTGCAATAGGATGCACTGGCGGCCAACACAGATCGGTTGCAATCACTCAAGCTTTAGTGGATAGCCTTAACGAACGGTTTACCTTAGTCACCGCAATGCATCGTGATCTTTAAAAAGACGAGTTGTTACAGGACGTCTTAGGGTTTTTAATGACAGATCATGTCGATCTTGTAACTGGTGCCTTGGGCGCGTATTGCCTTTAGTCCGATTCCTAATGGAAGAGCCAGAAGCCCCAAATACAAGCAGGTTTAACTATATCCGTGACTCTCAAGCTGATCAAGAGGATCATTGTGGTTCACACCTGTGGTTTACAGGTCTGTCAAACACCTAATCCCATAGACTCCTCACACCACCTCACTCCAGTGATAACTGCATGATCTCACACAAGGCAAGACTTCTAACTGTCAACTCATTCAGCGTGTCATAATGGGCCAGTACAGAGGCTGTTTAAGCGTAATTGATGGCATAACCGACAGGATAGATCTGGGTCTCAGATGGCCCAGTAGGACTCGAGGGATGAGTGTATTGTTACTGACCTAACCCATTGATAACCCGAGAGATTCTGATGAACCATATGAGGGCCTGCAAGCACCCTAAGAGGTTGATTTATATCACCAATACACAGGCTTAGGTTGGTATATTAGTCTTCCTTAGAAAGGCTGTATGAGCCTCGTATGGGTACTTTTGATGGTGGTTATATCCTGATTAGCCTTTGGTGTCAGCTGGGCTGTTTGGTAGATCAGGGGGGTGTAGCTAATTAAGGTGGGTACCTGGATATAGCAGGGTGAAACTAAAGTATGGTTCTCTAGGGGAGTTTGGAGAAATATTACTTCATATTGCAATACGGCAAGTTTATATAAAAATTCCAGCTTGATTCCGATGCAGGAGAAGCCTTGAATGCTTTACAAGAAGCAATAGAGAAAAGGGAGAAGGGAATCACGGATGATTGGTAAAGAATCTAACGCCACAATCAATCATCTGCCATTGCCCGTTATGCCCATAAAGATTGATGTTCATACCTATTTGGCCAGTTACCCCCAAGAGTAAAAACCATAAATCTTTTTCTGTTGGGTCATATTTCAATGCAAGTGCTCACGGTAGTGATTCAAAAATAATGTTTAAAAGCTAGTATGCAAAACTAGTACGTAAAACTAGTACGTAAAAATTAAGGGGTAAGAGGTAAGCACGTAAAGATCAAAAAACTATTGATGCAGTTGCGATGTATTTATATTCAGTAACCGGTCAATTCTAAAAAGCCGACGCCACCATGAGAGCCTTCAATCTTGACCATTCCCTCATAGTAGGGAACAGCGGCGTTATTCCACTGCTTATCTTTTAATGTCGATATGGTTAGGTCTATTTTTTTACTGGGGATTATCAGCTTCCAGATTAAAGGTAATTGCCTACCATTCACCTTTTTAACAGATACTGGCTGTAGCGTTAGATCGCCTGGTTGCAGTGTGATTTGTTCGCCGGTGCTGGTGATGTATGATCCCGTCACATAATCATCTTGATTTTTTAGGCGCATTCTAAAAGCCATTATTTTGTTGCCGTCATCTAAATGAAGTGATAACCAATCCCAACCTTGAGTACCAGTATCGAGTAATTGAGAGGTCCACTCTTTGTCAAACCACGCCTGACCTTTGAGTTTTATAGGCGCGGTCGTTACGGTATCAATGGCTTGCGTTAGCTCGCCTTCAATACTGATAAAAGGCGCACTATAATAGTGAGACGCGTGGCCGCTGTTCGATTTTACACTAAAGCCATTGTCACCATGTTGCACCAAGGGCCCCGTCTGATTCAGCGTAAATGTAGCGCTCGCCTCTGCGTTTGGTTTTGAGGTATCGGTTGCGCTAAAGGTCAGTGTCGACGGAAACAGTCCTGTATCGCCATCACTATTTAGCCATTGCCAATCATCAATAAATAAGTTCAGTGGCAACGCTGTAAGCCCAGCATTACCGACCCCTCCACGAGCAAATTTTTCAGAAAACCAATGGGTATCTAATGAGTGAATGGATGCATGTGCCATGTATATTTGATCGTTATGCCACTTTTTATCTAAAGATACAGTCGACTCATTTAACATAACAGGAGAATTCTTTAATGACGAAGACGAGTTATTCCCTTCAGCTTGAGAGCTTCTTGGGCGTGAGTTTTTAAATCGAAATAATGTCCACTGCAAGCCGTAGGGATCGCCAGCCTCGTCTTGCAAGTTAGCGGTTAAATACCACCATTCGATATCAAATTGATCGTGTGTGCCGTGATCCTGCGGAAAACTCATGCGGTAATCTGGATCAGCTTTTTTACCCATATTACTCGCTAAGGCATTATTAGAATCATCATTTTGCTCGTACACGTTCCGACCAAAAACCGACATGTTAGCTTGAGTCTTAGGGGCTATCTGCGAAGTCACAACGACGTAAGTACCCAATAAAAACACACCTGCTAGGCTGAGACTGACGATTTTTTTATTTAATTTAGCCATCGAATATCCTCCATCAAAGGGCGCTTACCGGCTTTTATAATGGGTATAGCGATGATTAACAGCACAATGCTTAAACTAACTGCATAAATTTGAAGAATTTTTATGGCGTTGATTTGAAGTGGATAAGTCCATTGAAATGCCTGTAGATTAATTTCATAAATAAGCACCCAGCTCAATAAAATACCAAAGGGTGTGGCAAAAATAAGAGCGATGAAGCATAGTAAAAAATACCGAAAGAGAGCAAGTAGCTGGGTTTTAATTGCCGACACACCAAAACTACGCAATAGCATGTTTTGTGGTCGAGCATCATTCATTAATACCACTATTGCACAGGCGAGAGATAACGCAGCCACTAGCAGCGTCACTATATTTAACCCATCAGTAATAATAAAAGTACGATCAAAAGTTTGTTTAGATATAGCTAATAGTTGTGCGGCATCCAATAAAGATTTCTCCGAGTCTATGCCTTGTATGTCTAGTGCGACTTTAAACCGTTCGAGTCCCGCTGCATCTGTATTGATGGCATAAATTGTACTTTTGGAGATTGCAGCATCAAATTGAGATAATGGTAGCAGAATTTGCCGATAAGGATTACCAAAATCATAAATAATACCCTTAATGACATAGGCCGTTAAGCGTTGCGTCGATGGATGCGGAACATTGATCATGTCATTAATGTCAAGTTTATACTCGAACGCAAATTGCTGATTAACGAAGACTCCATTCGTCTGTTGAAACGCTTGCCAGGCAGCAGCTTTATTGTCTACTTTATCAAATACCATCGCGTCTTTAAACTGCTTGGTGGATGGGTAGCTATGTTGCTGCAGTAAGGTACCCTCGTAGGTAGTATTATTTTCAAAGCGCTGAAACACCTCTACTTTGGCCTCGTGCCCGATTGCCGCTATATCTACATTGCCTTCGTAATACAGATAATAATCTGTCGCTAGCCGCGATTCTAGCCACGACACGGTTGCGCCTCTGAAGCTGTCTACCATTAAGTTCATGCCTATATTGCTGGTGGCAGCAATAAAAAATGCACAGCAGGCAACCTTAGTTTTACCTGATAAAGCGCTACTTTGTTTGGTGCTAATACGTAGCATAATAAAGCGAGGCGGAATCAGCCGATAGACTGAATCAATCACCCGCGGATAATTAGCTAGTAATAAACTACAGCCCGATAATATGAGTGTTGCGGTAGCGACGAGTAATAACCATAGCGCTGTTGCAGCATACAATATAGCGCACGCTAGCAGCGCAAACAGAATACATAACACCCAAAAGTTGCGTTGCCATTTTGCTTGATTAGCCGCCAAGTTATCGTGCGCCTGCGTTGAATGTAAAGCTTGGTTGCTTGAGCTAAAGGGCGCCACGGTCGCAGCAATACTGCCGCACACGCTGATGCCAAATACCTGTAAAAACAGGCTTAAGAGCGAGGTGTTGCCAAACCCAATTTCTACGCCATATAAACCCTCAAGCGTGGCCTGCACCGTTGGTGCAACGATATTAGATAAATGAATACTTAAATAAATACCTGCGCAGACGGACACAAAAGTAATTAACACAATTTCTATAATTTGGCTGACAAAAATAACGTAGCGGGGGAAGCCTAGTTGACGACAAATCTTAAACCAAGGCATGCGTGCGTTGATGAGTAAATTGACAGCGTTGATGACAATGAATAAGCACACGACAAACATCAATAAAGCCATGGCCAATAAGTTCATGTGAAAACTATTGGTGAGCTCGCCTTGAGGTGCACCATCACTCAACGAAACTAGCTGCAAATGTGTAGGTAAAACGGCGCTAAGATCCTTGACGAGTCCATCGAGTTCTGGCCCCGCCTTTGCGCTGACCAACAGTAAACTCGTTAAATTACTACCAGGAAACAAGCGATAGAATTCGCCAATGTCGGTCACCATGTCATTGCCTAAACTGGGGTCTTTAAGTACAACGAGTTTGGGTAAAGCGATTGTTTTTATTGACGCTGGCGTCTCCACATCGGCATTGTTATTACTGCCGTTAGCAGCATCATTGCCGTCATTAAAAGGAATTGAAAAATTATTTAATGTCTTGTCAAAAATGGATACATCACTATTGGCGGTCAGTTGCGCTAGCAGGGAGGGGTGGACAATACCGGCAGGCATAGAAAAAGGAATAGCAGTGAGTATTGCGGTTTGATCACTTTGGCGTGATGAAAGACCTGCGCTCTTGGCGCCACTGCTTATTAAAGGCATTAGCGCGATGGTATCGATGCCCGTAATGTCTATTCGACGCATAGAGACTTTTTGTTGCTCTAGCTGTGTCTGCGTCTGTTGCTCGGCATAGATATGAGTTGACGTTTGTGCGACAGCGATAAGTTGGCTAAAGCCGAGCCTGCGCAAATATGCGTAATCGCTTTTGGCAAGTATGGCTTGGGCATTTTTAGGGATAACTTGATATTTAACATTGCTGATCAAAAAAGTACTGTTACTGGCGTAGCTTTGTTTGGCGCTAGCATTAACGATTAATACGGTAGATAAGCCACAAGCAGCAATTAAAAGCGATGCGATAAGCATCAACACACTAAATTTTGTGGATTTGTAGCTACTCAACAGTAATTTAAAAAAAAGTGTGATTTTTATCAAAATGGGTTTAACTCGCCTCGCTCACTAAACGACCCTCACTCAAAAAGACTTGTTGATCGGTGAGTTTGGCGACTCTTTCGCTATGGGTAACTAATACCAGTGTTGTTTTAAGTTGTGCGCAGGTATCTATCAATAGGCGGCTAACAATGTCTGAGTTTTTGTTATCTAGGTTACCGGTAGGTTCGTCAGCTAACAGCAATTTAGGCTTATGCGCTAACGCTCTGGCAATCGCAACTCGCTGCTGTTCGCCTCCCGAGAGCTGATTGGGTAGTTTGTTGATATGCTTTGAGACGCCCAGAGCCTCGATTATAGTGTCGATGTAGCCTACATCGACTGGGCGGCCGTTAATAGCATTGAGTCTGGCTGGCAAATAAATGTTGTCGAGCACCGATACCACGTCTATCAAATTATATCGTTGAAACACTATGCCAATTGTCGACATCCTGTAATTATCGGCTTGTGACTCCGACAATGCAGTTATATCGTTAGTTATATTGTTGGTTGTGTCTGACCTTAGTACGCCGCCCAGCAGTATTTGACCCTCATCTGGTTTATCTAGGGCAGCCAGCAGATGCAACAGAGTCGATTTTCCCGATCCAGATGCCCCTCGAATACTGACACTTTTACCCGCTTCAATCACAAACGAGAGTCGATCTAATATTTTTTGTTGTGCCGTACCGTCTTCAAATGATTTTGAGATATTGACTATTTTTAACATGTTTTATTAATGCTTTTTAGTGAATAGTTAGGCTAGGAGCAACCACAAATAAATCCAAGTCTTTACTCAAAAAGCTAGCCATAAAAAACGACTAGCTGTACTTTATCTATTACCAAACAGTATACGTTGCTAAGTGAATAATTGGGTAAATGCTTATCAAATAGATCCTAATAATAACATTATGCAGTAATGAAAAAGCAAGGCTTATACTCGGATCTTTTGTGTGAGGCAGCGGATGCAAATCATCAGCCTATTGGTTGAGGTGGCCACTGTTAATTTCTAACCTTTTCGCCACCTTGATGTGTTCTTGAGATCAAGTTACGCCACAGATCACTATTGTGCACTATAACTGTGGGACCAAATAGATTAGTACACTTTCCCTAATAATATAGTACAGAACTACGTTAGCTTAAGCTCGTTAGTTAAAGCAGTACATAAAAGGGGATTAACCATAGTAAGTTGCCTTTTAGAGGAGCATAAGCTGCTGGCCCTTTGACCACCTAGGGTACTGCCTTTACCAGTTTAATATAAACAAGATGCTGTTCCCACTTATCCAAAGGGATACGACAAGAGAAGTAGTAAGTATTATTACGAAGAAAAAGATAACTAGGTTGGTTTACAACCATGGTACACACCCCACAAGAAAAATTGATGGAAGTGCCGGTATCATGGGGGTTTCAGGAGGGTTCCTGAGGAATCTTGGTGCCTTGGGCGGGACTTGAACCCGCATAGCCATAAGCCGCGAGATTTTAAGTCTCGTGTGTATACCAATTCCACCACCAAGGCATGTAGGGTGAACGTCTCCCGAAGAAGAGGCGTGATTATACATTATGGTTTAAAAATCGCAACAGCATGACCTAGGTTTTTAAGCTTTAAATGCTGTTAGTTTAAAACCATCTGATTTGCCTTATAAATTATCGCTGATGCAGGTTTAAACGCACATTAACATAGGCCATCATTGGCTGACCTATGTTGTTTGTGAAGAGTCCTAAACTCAATCTTTTTATCCCTCTGGCCAGCAGCACTAATTAAATAGTACAACGCCGATTCAAAACACGATACTTGTTCTAATGCCCCTTTGCACGTCCCCACAAGGCAACGCTATCAAAAGCCCTACTTCACCTTACACTGAGGAATTTGATCAATCACTGGCCTACCTAAGGCTAACCGAAGCGCACGTTCCTCATCCACCACAGCTTGAGGAAACTGTCCCATAAAGCAACAGCAAACATTTTCATCAATCATGGTTCTGGGCCCATGTGGATGAGCAATGTGTCGATAGGGAGCATGGGTATGCCCATGACCAGAACGGCTGTGTCCAGCCTCCTTTTGATGCGCATGCGCATGCTCGTGGCTGTGACCATGAGTGTGACCATGAGTGTGAGTGTGAGTGTGGGTATGAGCTTCTGCCACCGATTCAACTTCTGGCTTAAACTCAGCATGATGATGGTGAACCGTGACTTCACCAGCAGCGAGCCTTGCTTGAAAGTTTTCCATTAGGCCATCGTTAACGGCAGGTTGTGACACGGTTTCTTCAATTCTCTCAACGAAGGTATTAATCACATGAGATTGATCACGCAGATAATCTGCAACGTGAAAACTGACGTCAGGATGATCAGCGACGACCTTTTCAATATAACCATGAATTCGGCCAATTAGTTTGCCTGAAAAAAGGAAATATGGAGCCACCACTATTTTCTTAAAGCCAAGTTTTAAGGCCATCTCTAAGCCCCGACCCACCGAGGGAAAAGTGACGCCAGAATACACAGTTTCACACCAACCAAAGCCCATATTTTCTGCCAAAATACGAGTGAGTTTAGACACCTCTGCATTGGCTTGTGCCACCGATGTACCCCGACCTACTACTACCAGCATGGTATCGTATAAAGCACCCGGTTTTGGCATTTCAGAGAGGTTAACGGCTTCCATAATTCGGTGTTGAAAGGCCATGATCATTTCGTCATGTAAGCCCAGCTCTTTGCCATATTTAATGGTCAGTGCAGGGTTTTTCTGCATATAAGTGGTTAAGACAGAGGGAATATCATTCTGTGCATGGGTCGCTGAAAACAGCATACCAGGCACCGCATAGATGTTAGTAATGCCCTTTGCGATCAAACGATCTAATGCCATGTGTATATTTGGTGAAGAATATTCCAAAAAACCATATTCAACTTCGAGCTGGGGGAACCTAGCGCGCAATCCAGTTGCCAATAGGCTGAACTCTTCTTCAGCAATTTTGGCTCGGCTGCCATGGCCGCAGATAATGATTCCAGAATTTTCAGGTAAAGAATTTAATAGTGACATGTAGATCTCCTTAAGCTGCGGATTATACAGTCAGATCGATAAGGTTAAACACCCAGAGCGTCAAATAACTCTCAATTTGCGCCGGGTTAGTTCATTTATTAACTGTGGTGATCAAAACTGATGCATTAAGATATCGCTTAGCGACTGGGTTACCTAAACGGTTGGCTCAAACCTTAATTCGGGCTCAATAGTGCAGATGAGAAAAAACTAAGAGAAAGTCTATGACTCGCTTCGTCACAACCCTATAAAAGTGGAGGCCGAACCCGGAATCGAACCGGGGTTAGCGGATTTGCAATCCGGTGCATAACCACTCTGCCATTCGGCCTAAATTTGGAGCGGGAAACCGGATTCGAACCGGCGACCCCGACCTTGGCAAGGTCGTGCTCTACCAACTGAGCTATTCCCGCTACACATCACTATTTTAAGGCATGTGACGCGCCTTTACTACTCTAACCCTAGACCCTAATTTGAGAGGCTGTTTTGTTGGCATCCCGTAGGGGGTTCGAACCCCTGTCGCCGCCGTGAAAGGGCAGTGTCCTAGGCCACTAGACGAACGGGACGCTATAGCTCTTCAAAGAGTGGGCAGGATAGTATTGATTTTGCTGGATTATGTCAACCGATAATTGGCTTATGATGGGTAATCGCCGGTATTTAATAATTTAAGCCAAGTCAGGGCATCTAGCTTGACTATTAGGGATTTTTTTTGGCCCACCTAGGGGAGAGCAAGAAAAATGAAGCGCACACAAGGCGAAAGTTAATATTTAGAAGTCTGCTGTTATCACTGTCATTATGCTGCAACAATTGCTTCGCTTTAAAAGCCCAACTGAATTATTCCTAGTTTAACTGTTGCTCATATATGGGTTACGTTGCTGAGTGATTTAGTCAAGCTGGGCTAAATAATTATCTAAGCGCTCCTTATTAGCCACAAATCCAGTGCTTTTTTTCACAGCTGCTGATTTAATAGCTGCTAAATTCCCTTTTCCTTCTCCTACATTAATGACTCCAACCATGGCCATCATAGCATGCGGCGTGCACTGATATACATAGACGCCGGCTTGGTCGAAGGTCACTGTGATATCTGTACTGATTTCTCCATACCAAGGGCTGGCACCTTCTGGGATCATGCCTGCAATCGACGCTGAGTTATGTGCCATATCGGTTGCCAAAAAAGTAACAGTATCGCCCATTTGCACAGATAAGACTGCTGGTTCGAATACCATATAACCATCGGCGCCGCTATTTAGCATTTTGACTTGATGTCCAGCGGCATAAATGCTGCTGGGTAATAAAAGTGTGGCTAGCATAATGACGATTGGTAGGCTTGTTTTCATCTTGTTAACTCCGCTAAAAGTAGATTGCTCTTAGGATTAAAAATGGAGCGGGAAACCGGATTCGAACCGGCGACCCCGACCTTGGCAAGGTCGTGCTCTACCAACTGAGCTATTCCCGCTACATATCACTTGTTGGAGGCGTGTGATTTGCCTTTACTTATTTTAAGTTTACAGTTGGAGGTTAGGATTTAAGTCAAACGTCTGACTTCTAACTGTAGTCCAAAATAAGTGGTATCCCGTAGGGGGTTCGAACCCCTGTTACCGCCGTGAAAGGGCAGTGTCCTGGACCACTAGACGAACGGGACACATTCGCGCTTGATCTGACCTTTTGGTCGTACCAAACTGGAGTGCGCATAGTAGTGATTGAGCCGTTTTCTGTCAAGCACTAATGTAAAAATTATTGGGTTTATTTCAACCACTTAGTTATTTATTACAAGGGACCACTATATTCGTAAATTATTTGAGTTTACGCACCCTCTCAGCCACAATAGCGCTAACTATTTTTTTGGTTTTCTAATATGGCCTTTACACTTCACGGTGCGCCACTCTCGCCTTTTGTACGCAAGGTGATGTACTTGCTGAACCTTTCTAACACTAAATACAAACTAAAAATTGTAGTGCCTGGCTCTGTGCCCGATGACTTTGTCACCATTAGCCCTTTTAAAAGAGTACCTGTGCTGCAACAAGATGACTGGTTTCAAGCTGATTCTAGCATTATCTGTCATTACCTTATCGAATCCTTAGGCCACGACGCATTAACATCACTTATTCCTTCCACAGCAAAACTTCGGGCTCAGATGCGCTGGCTGGAGAAGTTTGCTGATTACGAACTTGCCCCAAGGCTCACTTTTACGGTCTTTAGACAACGCATTATTCTACCCGTGTCAGGCAAGACTCCTGATGAAGAACTTATTGGCAGAGCTCTAGAGCACCACATACCACTCCTATTGGATTACCTTACCAGCCAACTGGGCACACAGGACTACTTTGTTGGTCATTGTTGCTCTTTAGCTGATATTGCGATTACCAGCCAAATGATTAATTTTATGCATGCTGGCGAAGCCATAGACCACAGAAAATGGCCCACTTTGGCGGCCTATTTTGAACGCATGTTAAGCCAATCTATGTGGCACACTCTAGTTGAGCGAGAAAAGGTGACGCTTGATAAAATTCGCCCAACACACTTAGTCCCTTGACGCAGAAATTACGCGGTTACAGCTTGGCTTTGGGACTGCTTTTAAGCGTTTTGTCCTTGGCCTTGCCAATGCTCTATCCCGTTGCCGGCATATTGCTCTGGGGCTTTGCATTGGCGTCTTTTAGCCTGCTCGCTCGACGTTCTTTAATACAGTCCATGGTTTTGATCAGCATTGGGTTAGCTGGTTTAACCTACAGCCTCTTTGAGGGTGCTTCCGCGCCATTTTTTCAACTAATCAATAGCAATACTAATCTGCTCGCTATGCTAGCCGCAGTGAGCTTTTTAAGCCTCATTGCCACACCCTCTAAGCAAAGTAAAAAAAGACAACCACCCGCAGGCAGAAAAGGCCTTATTAGCACTTTGGCGTCGGGGCACTTTTTTAGCGCTATCATTAACATGTCTGCGCTATTAATTATTGCAGACAAACTCAGCGCCCGTCGTCAGGTAGATACACGCACTGCCAGTTTGCTCACTGTCAACTTCGCAGTATGTGCACTTTGGTCACCATTTTTTGCGGCTATGGCATACACCTTAAGCTTAGTGCCAAATATGGACATGTTGACGGTAATGAGCGTGGGCGTTCCCATGGGGCTGATTAGCTTAGTCATGCTTTATTGGTTGCATCAAGAGCCAGAAGTGAAGCTCACCGGATACCCTCTGAAAGGTCGAAGTCTAGTTCTTCCTGCGCTATTGGCGGTGGCTGTGATTATCGCTCATGAAATTTGGCCCATGCTCGCTATCACACAAATCATTGCCATCAGTGCACCCGTATTGGTGGTCGTGGTATTGCTATATGAGGGTCGGGCTAACCAACTGCACCTTCACATTTGCAGCCGCTTAGCCAACATGCACAACGAAATGATGTTATTTTTAGCTGCTGGGGTTTTTGCTATTGGCTTAGGTGCCTTATTTAAGGTCATGCCACCATGGCTCCCCTTTAGTCATTATGAAGCGGTAGAAGCTTGTTTGACCCTCGGATTTTGCCTGCTAGTGGCTCGTTTGGGCATTCATTCCATTATGATTATGGCGGTTATTGCACCTTTATTGCTAACCCTAGAGCCTGATCCCAACCTACTGGCTATGACCTTTTTATCGGCTTGGGGATTGGGCAGCGCAATTAATCCAGTTTCGGGTACACTGCTTGCTATGCAAGGTAATTACAATATTAAAGGTAGCCACATTGCGCGCGCCAATAGCCTGCCGATCGCTCTACTTTATGGCATCAACTGTGCGGGATTTTTTGTCTATTCGGCATTGGCCTAATGCTGCTTTAAGCCCTAAAAACGACTTACATCAAAGCGCTCACTTGGCATTAAATTAGTCGTTTAACTACTAGGACCAAACCCAACGCAAAGGTTCGCCAAAGTCGTCATAAATCCACTTTTTGGTAGGCCGACGATTGGTTTTTACAGGGGTAGGCTTAGGTTGGCGACGTTCTTCTTTACGTTTTTCTATGGCCTCAACTTGAGAGGACAGCAACGTGCGTGTCTGTACCTGGCTTGCTATTGTTGCGCGCTGCTGATTAAAACAGCCGTTAACTAAAGCTGTTTCACCCTGCCCTATCTGCTCAACGCTGCCGCCGCGCGCTAAAAAATTCTCGACATCTTGGGCTAACTCTTGTTTAACCTGATGCTTATTAGGTGGTAACCTAAGGCGTGATTTTGGACGGCTGGTCAAGGTCATAGGGCGACGGCAAATAGAAACGCAATCGCCTATTATAACACAGGTTTTATTTTGAGGAACTTTAGCTGGCAGGAGAATGATTAGATGCTAGTATTTGATGTTAAATAGCTACAAAATAGGCCCCATGCGTTATGACTGACCTCGCAATTAATTACCAAGACATTGTTGCTGCTAGCCTGCGCATTAAAGGCCACGCCGTTATTACCCCACTGCTTGAATCTCCAATGCTTAATGAGCAACTAGGAGGGCGAGTGTTATTTAAAGCTGAAAACTTACAGCGCACCGGCTCATTTAAATTTCGTGGTGCTTTTAATAAGCTCAACAAACTTGCCCAAGCCCATCAACTGACAGGGGTCGTTGCTTATTCTTCAGGCAATCACGCGCAGGGAGTCGCAGCGGCAGCGGCGCACTTCGATGTGCCTGCTACCATTATCATGCCCGCTGACGCACCACAGATTAAAATTGCAAATACCAAAATCCTTGGTGCTACGGTGGTGTTATATGACCGTCATAAGGAAAATCGTGAGGCGATTGGCCAGCAACTGGCCCTTCAGCATAACCTTACCCTTATCCCACCCTATAACGATGCAGATATCATTGCTGGCCAAGGCACTATTGGACTAGAAGCAGCAAATCAACTGTTGGCTTTAGGTTTGACTCCAGATCAAGCCATTGGACCCATTGGCGGAGGAGGTTTAATTACTGGCAGCGCTACAGCACTCAAACAACACTTCCCCAACATCACTGTTTGGGGCGCAGAACCGGAAGGTTATGACGATGCCGCGCACTCAATAGCTGCTGGATTGCGTTTGTCGAATAAAAACCCACCCTCTTCTATCTGTGATGCCATCATGACACCCATGGTAGGTGAGTTAAATTTTCCCATTATGCAGCACTATTTGGCAGGCGCTAAAGTAGTGCAGGAGAAACACGTATTGGCAGCCATGCTGATGTGCATGCAGCAATTAAAAGTGGTGGTGGAACCCGGAGGCTGCGTTGGCTTAGCCGCTATTTTAAATCGCAGCTTAGCCATAAAAGACAAAATTACATTAGTCATATTATCTGGCGGTAACACAGACCCAGCGATGCTGGGTCTCGCATTAAACCAGTAGTCATTATTCAGCGGGGGTTATGTCAACATTAACACTCAAAAACTCACCCTTAGTGTAGGGTATTGTCGTGGTCATTTGCCACACATTGCCCCCAAATTCAATGTAAGTTTTGTAACCCGTCACTTGGTTCACACTGCGCTGCTGCATCACCACATCGCACACTTCTTGTTGTCTCTGACCGGTAATCACTTGCTTACTGTTGCCACTAAAGGAGCCTTTATTGGCAAGGTCTGCACCAGCAATCGCGCCAAGTAAGGTGGCTGCATCTTTACCCTTGCCGCCACCCACTGCATTACCCATTAAACCACCAAAAATTGCACCAGCCACAACATCAGCCGTGGAGGGTTGCTTGCCTCCTGATTGCGCACCATAGATAGGGATTTGTTCCACTCGACACGATTTAACAGGCACTTCTTGATACACCTGTGACACAATGTCGTCTGATTTTTGTAATACTTTCACTAACATCGTTTGGGCGCAGGCACCGCTTGCCAGCACCAAGCCTGCGGCAGCTAAGGCAAAGTTTAGAGTCAGTTGCTTAGTGGCCTTTTGCAGAGTCAATCGCGTCATTTTGTTCATAGCATCTTCCTTAACAGTAATGAGATTATTTTAGTATCTAGACTAGCACATTGCTAAATAATTCCCCTAGCCCGTGTCAAAATAAGTAAAGATTTTCTACTCTAAGCTTATTGAGCCAGCTCTAATGTATGATGTGGTCAAAATCAAAGGTCATTCAACCGTCTCAATTGACCCTAAAGAGGCCTGCTAAGTGTTATTAACTGTCAAAGGTATAATTTTGAATCTAAACGCTCAATTATTGGTCAAAAAAGGCTTTTTTTCTGCCCTCACAGGGCTAATTTTTACACTCGTTTTGCCGGCCTGCAGTGTCGCTGAAACTTTTAATAACACTAACCCAAACGTGGGTCCTAAAAGCCTAGGTGATGTTATTGAGTGGCGCCTATCCAAAAATGCATCACCAGCAAGAGTCGCTATAGAAGTTTCTGATGAGTGGCGCAATCTGACGCCTCAACCACATCCCTACGCCATTTGGATTGGTCATGCCACCTACCTTATCGACACAGGCGACGTGACTATTTTAACAGACCCCATTTTCTCAGATCGGGCCTCTCCAGTCAGCTGGGCTGGGCCAGAACGACTGATTCCACCTGCTATGTCAGTGCAACAATTACCCAAGATTGATGCCGTGTTGATTAGTCACAATCATTACGACCACCTTGATCTGCCAAGTTTGAAATTACTGCAAAAAAATAATCCAAATATGGTTATTTTGGCACCGCAAGGTGATAAAGAATTACTGGACTCAGAAGGCTTAAATCATGTGTCAGAATTTAGGTGGTGGCAAAATATTCAAGTCAAACAAACTGAATTTATCTTCACACCGGTGCAACATTGGTCTGGACGCGGCATTACTGGACGTAACACTAGCTTGTGGGGCGGTTGGTTTTTAAAAAGCCCTGCTCTATCACTTTACCACGCTGGTGATACTGGCTACTCCAAAGATTTTGTGGCCACGCAAGAGCGGTTGGGAACGCCAGACTTTGCGTTTATCCCCATTGGAGCCTATAAGCCCAGATGGTTTATGAAAGGCTCACATATTGATCCAGCAGAAGCGGTGCAAGTTGCCCTTGATTTGCAAGTATCCAAGTCATTTGGCATGCACTGGGGCACCTTTGTGTTAACCGACGAAAAGATTAAAGAGCCCCGTACATTGCTGGCTGAGGCATTAATCAAACGTCAATTGGCGCCTGATTTTTTTGTGGCTCCAAAACCTGGTGCGATCTTAAAGCTAGTCCCTTAAAGTTAACCCTTTAAAACGTGACCTTGCACTTTGCAGCTCAAGCCTACGAGAGAGTAAGGCCCATACTTAATTTAATAGTGGGTCATTCAACCAACAATTCTAACCAGTGTTTGACGGGTACATTTCCTGCACCACCTAAATGGAGTTGGCAGCCAATATTAGCCGTAACAATTAATTGCGGCGAGTCTATGGTTAGGTCCTTTATTTTTTGGCTACGCAGTTGGTGACTTAAGTCAGGTTGCAGCAACGAGTATGTGCCTGCTGAACCACAACACAAATGGTCATTTTTAGTAGCGGCAGTGTCTAGACCTAAATGGTCTAAAAGAGCTTTGACCTTAAACGGCAATTGCATGGCATGTTGCTGCGTGCACGGACAATGCACCGCCACTTTGCCTAACCCTTGGCCTAACGCTTTGCCCGCAACTTGGGGGTTATTTAACTTAGCTTTAATGGGCGCAAGGTCTTCTTGACCCAAAATTTCCACGATATCCTTGGCGGCCTTGGAAACTTGCTTGGCTTTATCTACATAAGTTAAGTCATCACGCAACATGTGGCCATACTCTTGCAACGCCGCACCGCAACCTGAGGCAGTAATCACCAGAGCTTCAGCACCAGCCTGCAATTCGGGCCATATTAAATCAATATTGTGCCTTGCTTGCTCTAGGGCTTTTTCATGGGCATTCAGATGATGATTAACAGCACCACAGCAACCACTTTGATGAAGCACTTTTAAGGTAATGCCCAATTGGTCTAGCACCTGTGCTGCAGCAATATCTGTATTGGGTGCCGCACTCGCTTGAGCACAGCCAGGCAAACTCAACATCACCCGTTTATGGTTACTTTGGGGGGCCACTAGTTGAGGCACAGCAAGAGGCACATGTTGTTTTATAACTACGGGCAACATGGGCCTAACTAACTGACCTAGTTTCAGTAATGGACCAAATCTGGACCGATAAGGTAATATTTGCCTTAGCCCCCAGCGCAATAGTTTTTGATGCATGGGACGAGGCGCTTTTTGCTCTACTACCACACGACCTAAGTCCACTAGATGACCATACTCCACGCCCGAAGGGCAGGTCGTTTCACAACTTCTGCAGGTCAAGCAGCGATCTAAATGATGACGCGTTTCTTGCGTCACTTGTTCACCCTCAAACATCGCTTTCATCATATAAATGCGGCCACGTGGGCTGTCACGTTCATCACCTAACAATAAATATGTTGGGCAGGTTGCAGTGCAAAAACCACAGTGCACGCAGGCTTGTAATATATCTTTAACTGGTGCAAATTGAGGTTGGTCAGCAAACTCTTTGGCAATAATGGTCTTCATAGTTTACATCCAAGCATATAGACGACCCACATTAAGAATTCCATGGGGGTCAAAGGCATGTTTTATGCGCTGCTGCAGGGCCTGCTGAGGCGCACTTATAGCACCATAAACCTCAGCTAATCGGTCACCGCCTTGATATTGCACCAGACCCTCCAGAGGCGTATCTGAAGTCTCTGTTAAGACCCAGCGTTCCGCTCCAGCCCAGTTAATCAAAGACGTATTAGGTACTGTGTTTGTGAGCGTATCGCTTGCCCCACTCCAACGCCATAAGGTTTGATCATGGCGTGGTTGCAATAGAGACCCTTCCCTTAGCGCTTGCCAAAATATTTCTGCAGCTTTTGATGCTAGCTTTTCACCACCCAAAAAAGTACTGGCTGAGGCTACTCCACCTGCACCACCTTGCAGTCTTACATAAAGCAGACCCTTAAAATGGCTCATACCCGTGATGGGTAGACTGAGGTTAGCCCAGCTCAACATTGCCTCTAATGCAGCTTCTATGGTCATGTCAAAGGTGAGGGTGTGGCCTGCCTTGAACTCTGGTAAAACTTTGATAGAGACGTCGGTAATCAGGCCCAAACTACCCATAGCACCGCACTGCAAACGCGTCACATCAAAGCCTGCAACGTTTTTCATCACTTGACCACCAAACTGCATCACTTCACCATAGCCATTGATGAGTCCTAGGCCCAGCAAACTGTCTTTAACACCACCAAACCAGGGCCGCGAAGCCCCTGTTTGATTCGCTGCCACAGTGCCACCAATGGTGGCTTCACCAGCAAAACTTGGGGGTTCAAAAGGCAGGCGTTGGTGTTGCTCTGCTAACAGATCGTTGAGTAGCGAAATTTTTGTGCCTGCACGCGCACGGACGACCAATTCAGTGGCGCTATAACTTATGACTCCGCTATGACTGGCCATATCAACCACTTCGCCGGAGGACTCTCTGCCTAGGTAAGTTTTAGTATTACCAGCCTCAATTTTAAGGGGTGTTTTCGTGGCATAAGCGTGTTGGATTTGTTGTTCTAACTGCAGGGTTAAATCACCCATGCTGTAAGCTCCGATATTCTTGGCAATACTTAAGTGTGGGAATAGCTTTGCCTGGGTTTAATAACTCTTCACTATCAAAGGCCGCTTTTAAGCGCCTGAACTGAGCCAACTCTGCATCTCCAAATTGATAGGGCATTTGGGGCATTTTTTCTAAACCCACACCGTGTTCACCAGTAATAGTGCCCCCCACATCAACACATAAAGTCAGAATATCTCCGCCTAATAATTCTGCTTGCTCGAGTTCTCCATCAATGCTGGCATCAAACAGAATAAGTGGGTGTAAATTGCCATCGCCAGCATGAAAAACGTTGGCAACCCGAAGCCCATAAAACTGGGATAATTCACTAATACGCGTTAACACGAAACCCACCTGGCTGCGGGGGATAGTGCCATCCATACAATAATAATCGGGAGATATACGTCCCACTGCAGGAAAAGCCGCTTTACGCCCTTGCCATAAGGCTGCAGCTTCTGTGGCATCTTTAGCGATACGAATATGGTGCGCGCCGTGTTGCTTAAAACACTCACACACCAAAAGTAATTGCTCTTCGACTTCGGCATCAGTGCCGTCTAACTCACAAATGAGCAATGCTTGGGCATCTGTTGGATATCCCACTTTGACAAAGTCTTCGGCCGCACTAATAGCCAAATGGTCCATCATCTCTAAACCCGCAGGGATAATACCCTGCCCAATCAGGGCTGCAACTGCATCACCTGCAGCGGTAACGCTGTCATAGGCCGCCACAAGCACTTGCACTCTTGGTGCCCTTGGTAATAGTTTGACCTTCGCTTCCACCACTACACCTAGCAACCCTTCAGAACCGACCATTAAGCTCAATAAATCCATACCGGGTTCATCTAAACCTGTACCACCCAAGGTCATTATTTCCCCTTCAATGGTCACCATAGTAACTTGTAGCAGGTTATTCACTGTAAGGCCGTACTTAAGACAGTGTACTCCACCCGAATTTTCCGCCACGTTACCACCGATGGTACAGGCAATTTGTGAAGATGGGTCTGGCGCATAATACAGGCCAAAAGGCGCAACGGCCTCCGTGAGTGCTAGATTACGCACACCCGGTTGCACTGTTGCTGTGCAGGTTTCATGGTTGATATGGATAATTTGATTAAGTTTGGTCATGACCAATAAAAGACCTTCAGCATGGGGCATTGCGCCAGCGCATAGACCGGTGCCGGCACCCCTTGGCACTAAGGGTACCCCATGCAAGTGGGAAAGACGCAGAATAGCCTGCACTTGGTCTACAGTTTCTGGCATCGCTGTGACTAAAGGTAATTGCTGGTATATAGTCAAGCCATCACATTCAAAAGGTCTTTGACCTTCTTTTGAAAGAATCACCGCACCAACTGGCAGTATTTTTTGTAAGGCGCTGACAAAGACGGATACGTCTATCAGGCTCTCATGGGAGGGCTTGTTAGATGCATTTGATAAGGTATTCATAACCATAACCTAGACCATAATATTTAAATTGGTAAAGTATTATTACCAATATTTAAGCTAGGTTATCACACCCTTCTCATGAAAGGCATATTGTTTCTCGTTATTGTGCTGGGCCAATATTACTGTTTCAAACAGAAACATTGAGGTTAAGTGACGGTTCGCAAAGCACTATAAGCTAGAAAGCTATTATTTTAAAAAACTAGATCTAACAGCCATTGAAGCCGCACAGCAAGCAAGGTATATTTACCAGCGACCCTAAAACAGTCCTAAAATCGCACTTAATGAGCCCTTTTCAATGATTCCCCTCAGTCTTCAATCTCGGTTATTTACCCTACGATCTAACAAAATATTTGAGTTATTTGTGGTCAGCATCATCTTGCTATCTGCCTTGGTCATTGGCGCTAAAACCTATTCGATGCCCGCGGGCTTGATTAGCCTCATCGGTTTTTTAGACATTGGCATTACGATTTTTTTCCTGATAGAAATCAGTATTCGTTTTGCAGGTGATCCTCAGAAAAGTAGGTTCTTTTTTAATGGCTGGAATGTTTTCGATAGCGTCATTGTTATTGTCAGCCTGATTCCTATAGAGGACAGTGAATTAGCTCTAGTTGGCCGCCTTATTCGTATTTTTCGGGTGTTGCGAATGGTGTCAGTGGTGCCTGAACTGCGCATATTACTGAATTCACTCATTAAGGCGATGCCTCAGTTGGGTTATGTTCTGTTACTAATGTTCATCATTTTTTACATTTATGCGGCTGTTGGCACCACTTTCTTCGACACCATTAATCCCGTTTTATGGGGTGATATATCAATCTCTATGCTCACGCTGTTTAGAGTGATGACCTTTGAAGATTGGACCGATGTAATGTACGAAGTGATGGCAGTTTATGGTTACGCGTGGGTGTTCTTTTTGAGTTTTATATTTCTGACTACCTTTGCATTTTTAAATATGGTGATTGGCATCGTTGTCAATGTCATGGAAAATGAAAATGCAGCCGAACGTCTAGCCGATGGAGAACCCTCAATGACCGACTTACGCAATGAATTAGCTGAAATAAAAGCCCTGTTAAAACACCAAGGCGGCTAACTCTTAGTAGTGGACAAGTGCCCAGACACCAGCCCACTTAATAGTAGGTTAAAAGCCCGCGGGGTCATTGCCTGCATTTGCTTATTTACGTCTTTGTAAGGAGCAGAGCGACCTAGCCATGTCCATGTTAATAAGAAGGCTTGAAGCTTACCTTTATTAAGGGCAGAATGAAGTCCTTTTAGTGCAGCGGAGTCATTTGCATGCGTCCACATTTGTCTATTTCACGGCGTACGAGTCGCACCCCTTTTAGCAGTCGCGTAGAGGCTGCTGGTGCGACAGGCTACACGGTTTATAATCACACCTTATTAGCCACCTCATTCCGTGGCATTGAAGTGGATTATTGGCACTTGTGTGAAAATGTTCAGGTGTGGGATGTGAGTTGTGAAAAACAAGTGACCCTCATGGGCCCTGGCGCTAACCAGTTGGCTCAATACATGACACCTAGAGACCTTTCGAATGCCCAAGTAGGCCGTTGTTATTACTTACCCATGTGTGATGAGAACGGCAGCATGATTAGTGATGGCGTAGGCATTAAGATCAATGATCGCCACTGGCGTTTATCTGTTGCAGACTCAGATGTATTGCTGTGGGCAAAAGGCTTAGCCGTTGGCTTTGGTTTAGATGTTGAGGTCAGAGAACCAGAAATTTATCCCTTAGCAGTGCAAGGACCTAAAGCAGAGGAATTAATGTGCCGCGTTTTTGGTGATGCCATTAAAGAACTCGGCTTTTTTGCCATCGCACCCTTTGTTTATAAGGGCAAGCGCATGAAAGTAGCTCGTTCTGGCTGGAGTAAACAAACCGGCTTTGAAGTGTTTGTTAATGATGCACATATTGGCACCCAATTATGGGATGAATTGTTTGCTAAAGGACAAGACTTGGATGTGCGTGCAGGTTGCCCCAACTTGATTGAGCGCATTGAGAGTGGACTCATGTCTTTTGGCAGCGATATGGACCACACAACCACACCGTTTGAAATTGGTTTAGAAAAATACATCAACCTTGATGCCGATATTGAAAGCCTAAGCTTGCCTGCATTAAGACTTCACACCCCGACCAAAAAACTGATGGGTTTGGTACTGGAGTACCATCGCAGTTTAAGTGACGTGAATGTGTTTGTTGGTGATCAAAAAATTGGGGATATTCGCAGCCAAGCATACTCCCCTAGGTACATGCGTCGTTTGGCCTTTGTCATGTGTGATTTAGAAGCCTTAAATGGGGCTAAAACAGTAGCCGTTAACACTGATCAAGGCCAAGTGACTGGCACGCTCACCAGCTTACCTTTTAACTTTGAGGCCTTAGGCCTTAAGGCCTGTCGTTGAACCCCTTGAAACACCAAAATTAGCCCCGTCAGTCTGAAAAGTGACTGACTAGACTTATGTATTTCCCCAAGGAGAAAGCTGGCGTATATTGCGCCCATATGTTCAACCCCTAACATTGTTTGGTCGCCACTTATGAACCCAGAACTGTCTATCACTCGTCTATCAACTTCCAATCTTTCAATCAGTCGGCGTACCCGCGCAACCCCCTTTACCAGTCGCGTTGAAGCCGCAGGGGTGCAAGCCTACACTATCTACAACCACACGCTATTAGCGGCGAACTTCCGCGGTATGGAAGACGACTATTGGCACTTGTGTGAACATGTACAAGTGTGGGATGTTTCGGCTGAAAAACAAGTGGCTATTAGTGGTCCCGATGCCTACCGCCTCATCCAAATGATGACCCCTAGAGACTTATCCAAAGCCCGTATTGGTCGATGCTTTTATGTGCCCCTTTGCAATCCTGAAGGTGGCATTGTTAATGATCCCATCGCCATAAAACTCACTGAAACTGATTGGTGGTTATCGATTGCTGATACAGATGTCATGTTATGGGCGCAGGGTTTAGCCATTGGGTTTAACTTGGATGTTAGTGTCACCGAACCTGATGTTTGGCCCATTGCCGTGCAAGGTCCCAAGGCAGAAGAGCTCATGGCGAGGGTGTTTGGGGAAGGTGTGCGCGACATTAAATTCTTTCAAATTAAACCCATGTCATACCAAGGGGTAGAGATGCAGGTGGCCCGATCTGGCTGGAGTAAACAAGGTGGTTTTGAAATTTATGTGGATAATGCAAGTCTTGCGGGTCCATTATGGGATGAATTTTTCGCAAAGGGCAAAGATTTAAATGTAGGCCCTGGATGCCCTAATGGCATAGAGCGCGTTGAAAGTGGACTATTGTCCTTAGGCAACGACATGGATTATACCACCACACCTTTTGAATGTGGCCTAGGCCAATATGTCGATTTAGATGCTGATATAGAGAGCTTATCCTTGCCTGCTTTGCGCCAGCATGTGCCAGCGAAAAAACTCATGGGTTTAGTCATTAACCAAACCTGTACTATTTCTCAAACAGACGTCTTCTTGGAAGACCAATGGGCGGGCGAAATCACCAGCCAAGCCCCTTCGCCTAAATATGGGGTACACTTAGCGTTTGCGTTGTGTTCTTTGCCCACTTTAGGCGATAGCCTAACGGTCGATGTGCACACCAGCCTTGGCAAATTGCAAGGCCAACTGACGAGTCTACCTTTTAACTTTGAGGCCCTAGGCTTGACCCCACAACCAGCTGCTGATTAAGCACCTTAAGGCAACACTATGAGCAAATCTTCTTATTTAGGCGCCGATACCATTGCGCTCCACAGTGGCTATCAGCCAGAATCAGATCATGGTTCTAGGGCAGTGCCTATTTACCAAACAACCTCATACGTGTTTGATAGTGTCGATGAAGCTTCCGCGTTATTCAATGTGGAGCAAGGTGGGCATATCTACAGCCGGATTTCTAACCCCACTGTGGCGGTCTTAGAACAGCGCTTGGCTGCTTTAGAAGGAGGTGCAGGAGCAATTTGTACGGCGTCTGGCATGAGTGCCCTGTTTGTGAGTTTTTTCAGCCTGTGTTCTGCTGGCGATCATATTGTTAGTGCTGCTCAGATATACGGATCCACCGTGACACTTTTGAAGCACTCCCTTAAGCGATTTAACATTGACTGCACCTTTGTTGACATTAATGATCAACAGGCTTTAGCTGCTGCCATACAGGACAACACTAAGTTAGTGTTTTGCGAATCCATCGGTAACCCTGGCCTTGCAGTTTCTAACTTACCTGCCATTGCAGAAACTGCTCATGCTCAGGGCATACCCTTGGTTGTGGATGCAACGTTTGCAACGCCCTACCTCAATAATCCGATTGAGCATGGTGCTGATGTCGTGGTGCATTCAGTGACTAAGTGGATTGGTGGCCATGGCGTTGCTATAGGGGGTGTAGTCATTGATGGAGGTAATTTTGATTGGCTTAAAAGTGGTCGCTTCCCCACCCTAACCCAGCCCTACGAACCCTTTCACGGCATGAATTTTTGGGAAGAATTTGGCCCTGCTGCTTTAGCCATGCGCATCCGCTGTGAATCGATGCGTGACATAGGTGCAGCCATGACGCCCCATAATGCTTTTTTGTTATTGCAGGGCTTGGAAACGTTAAACTTGCGCATGCAGCAGCATGTCTCTAACGCTCAAGCGATGGTCACTTGGCTGCAAACACAGGATGCAGTCGCTTGGGTTAATCACCCTGACATTAATGCTGACGCGCATACCAAAGCACTTTTCCCTAAAGGTGCAGGTTCAATGCTCACCTTTGGAGTGAAAGGTGGTCGCGATGCTGGAGCTGCCTTTATCAACGCCCTACAATTATCATCAAACCTAGCCAATGTGGGTGACTCTCGGACTCTGGTGCTCCATCCAGGTAGCACGACTCATTCGCGACTGAGTGAAAACGACCTCATAGCTGCAGGCATCGGTGCAGACCTTATCAGGGTGTCTGTAGGAATTGAGACGCTAAAAGATATTCAAGCCGATTTTAGCCTGGGTTTGCGAGCAGCAGCTAAGATTGTGGCGCAACAGGCAGAGACGTAAACATGTATATTCAAGTTGATAACGCTAATACGTTTATTGCCACTGGTGGAAAACCATTTGCAGCCCATTTACCCACAGTCGTTTTATTACACGGTTCAGGCACCGATCACCGGTGCTGGGCCCTGCAGGCACGCTGGTTTGCCTTCCACGGTTATAGTGTATTTGCTCCCGACTTTCCCGCCCATAGCTTATCTGAGGGCGAAGCCCTCACTAGTATCGAACTCATGGCAGCTTGGCTTGTGCGAGCATTGGACACCGCCAAGGTAGACAAGGTCCACTTAGTAGGACATTCCCAAGGATTTTTAGTGGCTTTAGAAGCTGCAGGTTTACTCGGTGATCGACTTAAATCTATCACCGCTCTTGCCACTGCTAGCGCCATACCTGTGAATCCAGCCTTAGTTGAAACGGCACAATCCAACCCCAAAATTGCCGCCGAAATGATGCTGCAGTGGGGTTTTGGTAGCCCACATCAATACGGTGCGAGCTCAGTACCTGGCATGCAGCCCATTGGTATTGGCACTCGGATTATGGCAAATAACCCTCTCGCAATAGACTTAATCGCATGCAATGCATATGAAAAAGGTGCTGAAAAGGCTCTCCAACTTGCCAACGTAGGTTGCCCTAGTTGCGTCATTCTAGCGGCACAGGACCGCATGACTCCCAAAAAAGAAGGCTTGAAGCTCGCATTGGACTTAAACACAGCCGCACAGATTATTGCTGACAGTGGGCATATGTTGCCAATGGAAGCGCCCAAAGAAAGCCTCAACCTAATGAAAAAATTTATCCAATCTTTAGAGACATAATCATGGCCAAGTTGATTAATAATTCGTTGTCTGCAGCATCACCCATCAAGAAAGTTGCAGTCATTGGTGCTGGCACAATGGGCGCAGGCATTGCGGGTCAAGTGGCCAATGCTGGAGTAGAAGTCTGGCTATTAGATCTTCCCAGCGCTGGAGACAGTGTTAATGCTTTAGCTGAACGTGGATTTAAGCGCCTCAACAACCCGAATGCTCCAGGTTTAATGAGTAATGAAGCGGGTCAACTTATTCACTGTGGCAACACCGAGGATGACTTTGAGCAACTTGCAGATTGTGATTGGGTAGCCGAAGCCGTAGTTGAGCGTTTGGACATTAAACAAGCCTTATACCAGCGCATAGATGTGATGACTGGCGCAAACACCATTATTACTTCAAATACGTCCACCATCCCCATCAGTTTGCTGACTCAGGGCATGCCTCAAGCCTTTTGCGAACGCTTTGCTATTACACACTTTTTTAACCCTGTGCGTTTTATGCGTTTATTAGAGCTGGTGCGGGGCGAACATACCAGTGATGAAGTGGTTAAGACCTTAGAGCAATTTTGTGAAAGTAATTTGGGTAAGGGCGTTGTGGTATGTGAAGACACACCGGGGTTTTTAGGTAATCGAGTGGGCGTATTTGCCATCCAATGTGCCTTGCATACGGCCTTTGATATGGGTTTATCTCCCGCTGAGGCGGATGCATTATTTGGCCGCCCCATGGGCATTCCTAAAACTGGCGTATTTGGCTTGTATGATTTAATCGGCATTGACCTTATGGCTGATGTGGCAAAGAGCCTCGAAAGTATATTGCCAGCAGAGGACGAGTTTCACCAATATGCTCAGCCTATTCCTTTAATGACAAAAATGGTGGCTAACGGACAAACTGGCAATAAAGGAGGTCAAGGATTTTACCGAGATACAGACGCTGGTAAACAAATGTTGAACTTAACTGATGGTACGTATCAAACGACAGCCCGTTTGCAACTGCCAATGGCGCAACAAGCAGAAGTTCAAGGCGTTGCTGTATTATTAGATGACGATAGCGCATATGGTCGTTTTGCATGGCAAGTCTTGTCGAGCACATTGAATTACGCAGCTGCCCTGATCCCAGAAATTGGTCGCAACATTCTACCCATCGACGACGCTATGAAACTTGGCTATAACTGGATTTATGGCCCCTTTGAGTTATTAGATCAGATTGGTGCTCAGCGAGTGGTTGAGCGTATGCAAAAAGAAAACCGTCAGGTCGCGCCCATGCTTTTATTGGCAGCTAAACAACAAGGTTTCTATCAAGTCATTGACCAGCAATTATGCAGCTTAGAACAAGAGGGCCAATATGCTCCAATTAACAGACCCACTGGTGTACTGCGTTTTTCTGAATTACGCCAAACCCTAACGGCTCAGTATAGTAATGCTAAAGCCAGTTGGTTTGAGTATGATGGGGCAGCTATTATAGAATTTCATTCCAAGGCTAACGCCCTAGATAGTGAGTCTATGGATGTTATTCGCCATGCGCTTGAGCAGGCACAGCAGCGCCAACTGCGAGGTGTTGTGATTCACAATGACGCCCAACATTTTTCCTGTGGAGTAAATCTAGTTGCCTTTCGCGAGTTCTTTGAAACCCAAGATTACAAGGGTATGGATGACTTCCTAAATCATTTTCAACAAACAATGCACGCCATTAATGAGTGTCCCTTACCGGTCATTGCTGCACCGGCGGGCATGTCTATTGGCGGAGGTTTTGAAGTAGTGTTAGCCGCTGACCATGTCATTGGACATGCGAATTCTGTCATGGGCTTAGTCGAATCAAGCGTTGGCGTTGTGCCAGGTGGAGGGGGCTGTAAAGAGTATCTATACCGTTGGTATGAAGTACTTGGCGATATGAAAGCTGCGGCATGGAAAGCGTTTATGATTTTGGGATATGGTTGGACAGCAACGTCCCCCATAGAAGCTACTGAGCAAGCTATGCTGTACCCAGAAGATCAATACATGATGAACCGAGACCGGTTATTAGGTGAAGCATTATCACAACTGGATCGCGTCAAAAAAGCAAAACCCCGCCAACCACTGCCAATGGCAGGTGAAGATACGTATAGGGAAATGATGGATTGGTTGTTCGAAGCCGAAGATCAACAAAAAATTACTGCCCACGACGTCGCGGTAGGTACCGAACTAGCCCGTATTTTTACCGGTGGCAAAGTCAAACCTAATACCATGATGAGTGAGCAGGATTTGTTTGATGCCGAACGGGAGTCATTTTTGCGCTTAGCCCGCTCTAAGGATACCCAAGCTCGCATTGTAAGTATGCTTGACCTAGGCAGTCCGATAAGAAATTAGCACAACATTGATCGTTAACTAGCTATTAGGTGCGCAGCACCTAATTTAGGCTGTGCAGTAACAGTTCTTTTGCATTGTTAAACTTCGCCCTAGGCATGAACTGTTGCAGACACACTAGCCATGAACTGGCTAGGGGTGTAATCTATTGATAAGACTAGAGTGTTCAATCAAGTTTTTGTACTAGTTTCTGCTAATTATTCGACACGGAGAAGGACATCATGCCGAGTTTGTTCGCTAAAATAAGCATCAGTAAGAAACTGATTGCTGCTTTTTTGCTGGTGGGGATTATCCCACTTATGGTTTTGGGTCTAACTACTTTGGATAGTGCCTCCAAAGCTTTAGAAAAACAGTCATTAAACCAGCTTGAAACGGTTCGCAGCATTAAAAAAGGACAAATAGAAGACTACTTTAAATCAACACAAGAAGATCTCGCTATACTTAGCAAAACCATTCGACCGCACATGTACATGTGTCCACTAAACATGTGTGCCAATCTAAATCTGTCTGGTAAAGAGAACGCCCACTTCAACGCCTACATTGAAACATACGGTTATCGCGACCTCTTTATTATTAAGACAGATGGCTATGTTGGCTATACAGCCACTAAGAAGACTGACTACCAATCTAACCTTATCAATGGCGCATATGCGGAGTCTAGTTTAGGTCGATTATTCCGTGACGTCATGGCCACTGGCGAATTTGGCTTTGCCGACTTTGAAGCCTATGCACCCTCCAGCGGCGTCCCTGCTAGTTTTATTGCTCAACCGATTACCAATGCTGCAGGCAAAATAAAAGCGGTTGTGGCCCTGGAGATTTCAACTGATAGCATTAACAAAATCATGGCTGAGCGATCTGGAATGGGATCAACAGGGGAAAGCTATTTGGTGGGTGCTGACCATTTAATGCGCTCTGATTCATTCCTTGACCCCATCAACCATTCAGTCGAAGCGTCGTTTGCCAACCCTCAGGAGGGTAGTATTGATTCTGACTCAACGAAAGCTGGGCTTGCAGGCCAAAGTGGCTCTAGCACCATTATGAACTACAATGGCAATCCAGTTCTTTCGTCATATACCCCTGTTAATATATTGGGCAGTCAATGGGCTTTGATTGCAGAGGTTGACAGAGCTGAAGCTTTTGCACCTATGCAAGAACTTAAAGTCTTAGCCTTTAAAATTGGCATAATCGGTAGTGTGCTTATTTATATATTGGCCTTTTTTATGTCGCGTTCAATAAGGCGTCCCATTTTGTCATTGTCTCAATTATTCAAGAAGATCGATGCCTCGGGTGACTTTTCCCTGCGAGTGACTGATATCGTCTCAACTGATGAAATTGGTCAAATGGCTAACGCAGTCAACCAGCATTTAGAATCCTTACAACACGCCATCGGTGCTGCCAATACGGTGGTGGCAGATCTCTCCAAAGGTCGGTTCGAAAATCGTATTGAGCTTGAATTTGTGGGTGATCTGGCCACTTTAAAAGAGGGTGTCAATAATTCTGCTGACAGCGTAGAAAAAACCATGAATGGCCTTGAGGAGGTCCTAAAAGCCATTGCTACGGGTAACTTTAGTTACCGCTTAGAAGGTGCAAGTGCCATAGGATCTGACTTCCGTGCCACTCTCATAAGCACCATGAAAACGATGGAGCAAGCCATTGGTGAAATTAACCAAGTAATGAATGCGGCAGCATCAGGTAACTTTGACTTACGGGTCGAAACGCCTCTCCAAGGCGACTTAGATCAACTTAAGTTGGGTGTTAACAAGTCCATTAACGCCATTGCGGATGCCCTAAGTGAAACCACTGTAATGGCCGAAAAGATGGCCCATGGCAATTTAACGCAGCGTATTACTGGGCAATATAAAGGCCGTTTAGAAGAATTAAAAACTGCACTCAATAGCTCGGTTGATAACATGGAAAAAACGGTGTCTGCCGTGTTGAAAGCCACTGATAGTGTCGCTGCAAACGCAAGTGAAATTACCCATGGCGCTGATGACCTTGCTCAGCGAACTGGTGAACAAAGTGCTTCTTTGGAGGAAACCTCTTCTAGCATGGAAGAAATGGCTGCGACCATTGAACACAATACTGATCGGGCTAATGAAGCGAGCAAGTTAGTGAAAACGACCCAACAAGACTCTGCTGACGGTGTAGAAGTGGTGAGTAAGGCCGTTCAGGCCATGGGCCACATTGAAAAATCCAGCACTAAAATTGTTCCTATTATCACGTTGATTGAGGGTATTGCTTTTCAAACCAACTTATTAGCTCTTAACGCTTCTGTTGAAGCTGCTCGAGCGGGTGAACATGGCAGGGGATTTGCTGTCGTGGCAGGAGAAGTTAGAACGCTGGCTCAGCGAGCCGCGGATGCAGCAAAGGACATTAAAGTATTGATTGATGAGAGCTCAAATAATGTAAAAGAGGGTCGTAGCTTAGTCAACAAAACGGGTGAGTCATTAACCTCAATCAGTCAATCGATCACTCAGATTAATGATATTGTAGCAAACATTGCCACTGCAACTAAAGAGCAAACCGCTGCCGTTACCCAGATTAATTCTGCTGTTGGCCAGTTGGAAAATGTTAACCAACAAAACGTCGCGTTGGTTGAAGAGTCGTCGGCTTCAAGCTACTCCTTAAGAGATCAAACTAAAGCACTTAAAGATCAAATTTCCTTCTTTAAAGTGACTGCTTCTGTAATTCACACGCCGTCTGCCGCGCCATTGCGTTCAGCAGAACAGGTATTTGGCAAACAAGCCTTGGCAGAAATGACCACGCCAGCTGGCAAGCATGAACCTGCACCTGTCATAAAAAGTGACGATGATTGGCAAGAGTTTTAATACTCAGCCAGTCTAGAAAACCAGCTCAACTGCTGGTTTTTTTATTTCAAACGACGTTGATATTGCAATGGAAAGGCACGTCTTATGGTCTTTAAATGGTCCAGATCAATACGTGCAACAGCGATACCTGGGCCTTCACCTAACTCCACTAAAACCTCACCCCATGGATCAATAATCATTGAATGGCCAAAGGTTTGCCTATGATCATGCTGACCACCGTGCGATGCTGCCAGCATGTAACACTGGGTTTCGATGGCTCGCGCACGCAATAATGTGTGCCAGTGCGCTTGACCTGTGGTTCTGGTAAAGGCCGCTCCATTGACGATAATTTGGGCTCCCAAATCCACCAATTTAGCATGCATTTCTGCAAAGCGTAAATCGTAACAAATGGTCAAGCCGACCTTGCCCACTGGAGTGTCAATCACCACCAACTGATCACCAGCTTCAAAGGTATCAGATTCACGATAACTGCCATGACTGTCTTCGATGTCCACGTCAAACATATGGATCTTATCATAGCGCGCAACTTCATCTCCTTCACTGTCGTAGACAAAACAAGCAGAGCGCACCTTATTTATATCTCGTATGCCTTGTTGACACGGAATAGTTCCCCCAACTAGCCATATATTATTAGCCTTAGCTTGCTGCGATAACCAGAGGCGCAAGCCATGCTGAGGCAGTGATGCCTCTGCACCATGTGCCACCATCTGAGGGTCACCAAAAACGGCAAAGCTTTCTGGTAACATCACCAATTGGGCACCCTGCTCGGCTGCCCGTTGAATAAGCACAGCTGTTGCACGTAGATTATCATCAACACTAAGTTTACTGACCAATTGCACCACTGCTACTGCCGGCCCATGACGCGTTAAGTTGACAGCTTCAGATGACATTGAGTTGGGCTTACTGGGTGGGGATGACATTTTCAATACGCTCCTGCACCGACTGATTTTGATAGTCTTTGTCGAATATTCTCACTAAGTTGACATCCGGATTATCAAGCGAACCCGAAACACTATAGCGAGCACTCGTGAAGGTAGATAGCTCATCGCCAATGAGTTTATTAACGATGTAAATCATACCGCTTAGCTGCGGTAGACCGGCTATCAGGGCCGCTAATGGCA
This sequence comes from Candidatus Njordibacter sp. Uisw_058, assembly GCF_047730065.1. GTDB lineage: Bacteria > Pseudomonadota > Gammaproteobacteria > Pseudomonadales > Balneatricaceae > Njordibacter. The sequence goes on along the minus strand of NZ_CP159829.1, from coordinate 612,036 downwards.
ACTTTTCTGCTACGGGTAAGGTAATAATTAAATTATTGTCCACTTGGCGCTGCTTAAAATCAATCCACCCGTCCAAAGATAAATTTAATGCCGTAGACTTTAGTGTGACCGGCGACAAAGTAGTTGCGACACCCTGACCAAAACGATAGTGAGCAGTAATACTATCAAAACTAAAACCCGGTTGAAGAATATCAGAAAAATCCAACTTAACGCGTCTAATAAGCCTGCTCATATCCAGCAAGGCCAATACCTTTAAACCTGAAGTTGCATTAGGCGTAGACGAAAAGCTACCTTTCATAAACCGCAGTCCTAAATCACCACTGGCATCTTTTATGGCAAACGCTAAGGGAGACCGTGGCCAGTCTAGCTGCAACTCAATAGCAGCAGTCTCAGCCACGAAAGAAGGATCATAACCCCAGTCCACAAGCAGGCTGGCCATATCATCCGATGCAACTTGTCCAGTGAATTGAGTACGATGAGTTCCATCGACCTTGCTCCAAATTAGATTGCCTTGCAAATGACTGTGACGAATATACGCATCTATGTCATGCACGCTAACCTGCGAGCCTACTCGCCGAGCTTTGAACTGCCACTGCCCATAGGATTCTCCATTCTTAAGCAACTCGTCAATAGACACATCAGCATCAATAAATTTGCTGGGATCGATATTTTCTAGCACATCTTTATCGTCAACTGTTTCAGTGCTAGTTTCACTATTAGTGTCGACACTCGGCTCAGGAAAATTAAAATGCGCATGATGAACATGCACTACTAGCGGATGGTCAGCACCAAAATAGTCCACTTTCCCTGATAGCTGCTCTGAGGTTAGGCGCATGCGCCATGGCACAGGAGTGACTGAATCACCATCTGCGGCCAAGCTTTCTAGACTTAGAGTGCCCTGATCAATATCAAAACCAAGCCAGGTGGCATGTTTTATTTTAACGTCAATGTTTGGCAATACAAATTCTGTAATATCTTGCTTTGAACCTGCCCACATGGGTTTGATATATTGTTGGTAAACCTCCCACCAAGGCGCCACGTCCACAGAGTCCATTTGGCCACTAACATTCCATTGACCCTTTTGCGCCCATTCTGTGGCACCTTGAAAAGCTATATTGGCACCAAGAAGACTTACTTTGGGTGAACTTTTTCCTCTACCCAGGTTAATGGCAAGCTGATGTTGATCAATACTGGCATACCAATTTTGCTGATCTGCCTGCCAATGGCCCAACAACTGTAATTGTTTTAAGTCATGGAGAGGGTCTGGCAGATCTAGATCTGCTTTAGTCAAATCTACCTCTGCACTAAACGCAGTGCAATCAGACCCCAGAAGAGTGCAGGTGGAAAATCTTGCCACAAACGGAAGCGACCCTAAAGTTTCTTGAGCCCATGACTGGTCCATTTTAGTGCTTAGGTAATTTGGTGCTAATCGGCCTGTAAATTCTAGCGTCAAACCATCTTGCATGGCACTCAAGTTAGCATGTGCATCGTCTAGAATAGTTTTAGGTAGGTCTGATAGCCAAGGTTTCGCAAGGTCAACTTTACTCAAGCGTTTAAAGCTCACCAATTGACCATCGATCCGACCATCCCCTTCAATAGCGCCGATAGTGCCGATACCCGCACCCACACCTGCACTTTCACTATTACTAGCAGAACTCAAATCAACTTTAAGCTCAACATGGCGTATGTCCGTTTGCAAAGGAGCCCAGTAACCATTGAGGTTGCTACTAGATAGCTTTAAGTCATAGTTTGGTTTTGCTTGATGACCAAAAGGAATGGCCACACTGCCTAGCAAGGACACATCTCCATGTGGTTTGAGCGCCAGAAGCCAGGATGGCAATGCAAGCTTCATAGGTGGTTGCTGCACCCAAGTCATCATCTTTGCCGCTTGACCTGCTATTTCGCCACTCACCTTTATATAACGGCGTTGTTTAGATACCAGCGCATACGTGGGCACCTCAATCTGCCAACCTTGAACCGATTGAGTGGTTTGGCTGTGTTCGACCCGACCTTCCCGAACATTAACCACTGCCCCTTTTTGATCTAGGGTTAGATCAGCACTTAAGCTCTCAATTTGAGGCCAATCTTGATGATAACGCAAGCTGGAAGCTTGCACATAGGCAGTCATCGGCATCGACCTTGCCATAATCCCAGAAGCATTCGACAGGTTACCTGGACGACCATTATAAATGAGCGCAGCCTCAGCCAAAGTCCCCTTAGGCGCAGCAGTGGTTAACCAATCTCCTAATGTTTCACCCAGCAAAAGATCTGGCAATAAACTCGGTAGTGCGGCAAGGTCTAGGTCCTGTGCACCCAAAGTCAATTGCATAAAGGGCTCTGCTTTCGAACCTTTGCGGGGAAACGAAGCCGACATTTTTAAATTAACCTGCCCTTGAGCAAGCTCAAGGGCCATGGTGGATGAACTAAAACGGTTAACTTTCGCGCCGTAGTACCAGTTTACCTCCCCCTTAAAACCATCAAACTGCCATGACGATGAAGTGAGTTGAGTCATACGCATTTGAAGACCGTCCGTGTCATTGATCATGACTCTACCACCCAAACGATTAAGCCAAATACGTCCATCAGCCTGCTCAATGTGCGGCACTCCAGACCATGCTTTGATACTGACCTGTTGCAGTTTACCTGTGAACAGAAAATCCTGAGGTAGCTGGGCATCTAAATACAACTGAGCCTCATGCAACCACCCTTCAGGTGCCAAGGATTGAATAGGCAAGTTGATCTTTGTTGGTATATTTTTGAGGGTGTTCAATACCTTTTGTGTGTCAGCCAAATGCAGCTTAGGGCTGAGTAACATGACTTGATGGTTAATTTTATTAACCTGCAATTCAGTTAATGGTAAAGCTATACCATTTATCTGCCCACTTAAAGCTTCTCCGGTGAGAGTCCAATTGGCCAAATTCCAATTAAAAACAGCCTCCCCTTCTAACAGGCTAATGAGGTTTAAGTCACCTTCTAAATTGACCTTGTCAGTGGCTGTCTCGAGCACAGCATGACTTTTGCGGGTGATTAACTTTAGACCCTGCTCAGCCTGAAAATCTAGCCAATACTGACCACTCACCTGCAGCCTTTTTAAATGAAAAAGTGTTTGATCTGGTTCTAATAAGGCTACAAGTGGCACCATTTTTAGGTCATCACTTCGTAAGTAGATTTGCGCCCGTTCGATCATTGTTTTTAGATTATGATCAACATTATCACCCATCATTATATTAATCAGTTGGCTATTGTTTAGGTCAAGAGTGACTTGGCCTTCAACCTCAGCCTCAATATCATCGCCTTCTGTCTTAGTATTTTCATTGCCATGCAGTGACACGCTTATTCGGGTCGTCCCCTCACTGCTGACGTCTGTCATACTCACCTGAGCACTCAACTGAGGTAAACTGATGGGCTCAGCACTATGTGGGATCAGCGTAAGACTAATATCCTGCAATAAAAATTGTGGCACTCTTGCAGCAACTGCCAGCATTAGCTGAGGAAAGTTTTTATTAGGTGTTTCAGAAGTCGCTTGTGGGAGCCAAGATCCATTTTCTTGCTGACTAAGACTGAGTGACAAACCTTCTGCTTGAATATGGGATAAATGCAATACATCGGCTTGTAGGGAATCCCATAAATGCACACCTAGGTCTAAATGTGAGAGATTTAAACCTTCCGCAGTTTCAATCCCCGCTAGGCTTAACTGTAAGTCTGTACCCACTAACTTAACTTGAAATGACTCTAACTTTAGCGTTTGTCCGATGGCCTTACTTACTTCTTGCTCAACCCATTGATGGTAAAACGGATGATGATCAATGCCCAGCCTTAACCAAGAAAAAGCCACTGCTAGCAGCACCAAAAGCCCACAGCCAATGGCCATTAACCAATGGTTCATTTTAGCTAGCATTAACGCAGCACCACATCATATTGTTCACTAACGTACATGGGCTCTAATCGTAAGGAGATAGTTTTACCAATAAACTCTTCCAATTCTGCCAAACGGTGCGCTTCTTCATCGAGCAACTGGTCAATCACAGCCTGTGACGCGAGCACTGAATAGGTATTCGTATCATAAGCCCTATGGGCGCGCATGATTTCTCGAAATATCTCATAACAAATAGTTTCAGGCGTTTTATTTGATCCAGTCCCTTCGCAGGAAGAACAAGGCTCACATAAGAGTTGCTCCAAACTTTCTCGCGATCGCTTGCGTGTCATTTGAATTAAACCCAATTCAGACACAGGTAACACTTTAGTTTTAACGTGGTCTTTAGAGAGTGCATGGTCTAAGGTTCGAGCCACTTGACGTTGGTGCTCTACATCTTGCATGTCAATAAAATCTAAGATGATGATACCACCAAGATTCCGCAGTCGCAGTTGTCGGCCTATCGCCGTCGCCGCCTCAAGGTTAGTCTTAAATATAGTTTCTTCTAAATTACGGTACCCAACATAAGCCCCAGTATTGACGTCCACAGTGGTCATGGCTTCGGTTTGGTCAATAATAATGTAGCCACCTGACTTGAGTAACACTTTTCGTCCAAGTGCTTTTTGAATTTCATCTTCGACGTTATACAGATCAAAAATCGGCCGTCCACCTGGGTAGTGCTCTAATTTTGATGCCATATCTGGCACTAGCTGATCAACAAACTCTGCTGCTTTTAAATAGGTTTCTTTGGAGTCAATGCGAATTTTTTCAATCTGGGGATGAGCAATATCCCTAAGAGTTCGAAGTGCTAAGGGTAGGTCTTGATAGATGACTTGCGGAGCTTCTCCCACAGCAATTTTTTGCTTTATTTGAACCCAAAGGCGTCGGAGAAAGTCGACATCTTGTTGCAAATCTTTTTCACTCACTCCCTCAGCGACAGTGCGAACAATGACACCCTCTTTGTCGAATTCAGATACTGCACCATCGGCCATCGCATGCAGTTCTGTAGACCCTGCTAAATAGCTTTCTAAACAGAGTTTAAGACGCTGCTTTTCACTCTCGTCTTCGATTCTTTGAGATATACCCACATGGTCACTGCCGGGCAAATACACAAGGTAGCGGGATGGAATAGATATTTGAGTGGTAAGACGGGCGCCTTTGGTACCCATGGGATCTTTAACCACCTGCACCAGCAAGCTTTGGCCCTCTCTCACTAGATGTGCTATTTCATCTGAATCTGGCTGACCATCTTGCGCCTCAATATCAGCCACATGAATAAACCCAGCACGCTCCAGACCAATCTCTATAAACGCAGCTTGCATGCCAGGTAAAACCCGTACAACCTTACCCAAGTATATATTTCCCACTATGCCACGATGGTCATTACGCTCCAAATGAACTTCTTGCAACATACCATTTTCAATCACAGCTATGCGGGTTTCCATTGGACTGAAATTAATGAGTATTTCTTCGTTCATGTTGAAGGTATTTCCTTTTCCTTAAGCCACTTTAAACGCCCGGCGAATGCCACGTAACACAACGACTAACCATAACCATAAAAAACCACTCACTGGCGCTGGTAATAAAAACCATAAACCAATACTAGCGTTACTTCCAATACCCTGCACCCAATAACTAATACATTGATTAACTGCGACTAACAAAAATATCATAAAGGATTGCTGCCAAGCACGGTACATGCGAAAACGACGGTACATTAAGGTAGCAAAAAATGTCACTACGACCATAGCTAGGGCGTTAACCCCTAGGTGACTGCCTTGTAATAGGTCCATTAACAAACCCAATATCAACGCCCAGCCCATACCAAATTTATGGGGTAATGCAATGACCCAATAAATGAAAACGACTAAAACCCACTTTGGCCAGCCCCATTGCAGCCACTCAATCATGGGCAGCGCACTGAGCATAAAAGCAAGCAGCAAAGTCACGTATGGAACCCAAATGTTATGGCTTCTTTGAATCGCCATCAGTGGCTCTCCTTTTCTACCGAACTTTGTCGCTGCGGTGTTTCAATCAAGAGCAGGTGACGAGAACGTTTTAGTTGCGCCGTAGGTTTAGCGATCACTTTAGCAAAATCTTGTCCTGCTAAGTGGCGTACCTCAATGACTTTAGCCACGGGATAACCTTTAGGAAAGCGCAGGCCTAAGCCCGAACTTACCAATATATCACCCACTTCAATGTCAGCCGTATCAGACAGGTCTTGTAATTCTAAATACTCATATTGTCCTAGACCATATGCCACCGAGCGCAAGCCATTTCGGTTGACCTCTACGGGGATGGCATGATCTGCATCTGTAATTAATAACACCCGACTGGTAAAGGCAGAAGTCGATACAATTTGACCCATGACCCCGGTCGCATCAAGCACCGGCTGGCCTACAAAAGCACCCATATTAAAACCATTGTTAATAATCACTTGATGGCTAAAAGGGTCTGTATTCACACCAATGAGTTCACTTACCGTGACTTTCTCATCTAGACGCTCACTGCTGTTAAGCAGGTCTCGCAAGCGGAAATTTTCTACCGTCAAGGCTGCAAGCTTTTGCACTTGTCGTTCAGCCAGTAGAGTTTGAGCGCGCAATTTTTTGTTTTCGGCAATCAGTTCATCACGCACCTGCAGTCTCTCACCAAGCCAAGTCCACGAATGCTGCGGCACATCCACCAACCACTGTACCGGTGTAACAGCCAATGAAAGCCACGCTCGCATACGTTGCATTTGACCAAATTGGTAGTCTGCTACAATTAAACAAACACAGATCAAGCTGTATGTCGTTAACTTTTTAACGGCCGACTGACCTTTAAACATTGGATTGATAACAAGCCTCCAAGGGATCCAGTCGCCCTAAACAACAACGGCGAGATTGCTTAAGCTACCCCGCCGTTTTCTTAATGTTAATTGGGTGACTTTAATCTCTAGCCAACAAATCAAAGGTATGGTCATCAAGCATCTGCAGAACCCTACCGCCACCCCGTGCTACACAGGTCAAAGGGTCTTCTGCGATAATAACTGGCAAACCCGTTTCTTCACTGATCAAGCGATCTATGTCACGCAACAGCGCACCACCACCGGTGAGTACAATTCCACTTTCAGCAATATCAGACGCTAATTCTGGTGGAGAATGTTCCAAGGCACTCTTGACTGACTGCACGATGGTTGATAATGGTTCCTGCATAGCTTCCATGATTTCATTACAGTTCAAAGTGAAACTACGCGGAATACCCTCGGCAAGGTTACGACCCCTGACATCAATTTCTAGGATGTCAGAGCTTGGGTAAGCCGTACCAATTTCTTGTTTAATACGCTCTGCAGTGGCTTCACCAATAAGGGAACCATAGTTTCGACGCACATAGGCGATGATGGCTTCATCAAACCGGTCCCCACCCACGCGCACAGATTCTGAATAAACGACACCATTAAGGGAAATAATAGCGATTTCAGTGGTACCACCACCGATATCAACGACCATAGAGCCACTGGCTTGTTCAACTGGTAAACCCGCACCAATCGCTGCAGCCATCGGTTCTTCTATGAGATAAACCTCCCGCGCTCCAGCACCCATGGCTGATTCTTTAATAGCACGGCGCTCAACTTGAGTTGATTTACACGGAACACAGACCAAAACCCGAGGACTAGGGGTGAGTAAACTATTTTCATGGACTTTATGAATAAAGTGTTGCAGCATTTTTTCTGTGACATGAAAGTCAGCAATCACGCCATCTTTTAAAGGGCGAATGGCGGTAATATTACCAGGTGTTCGTCCTAGCATGCGCTTAGCGTCTGCCCCTACAGCGGCCACACTTTTTTGATTGCCATGGGTTCGAATGGCGACTACTGATGGCTCGTTAAGCACAATGTCTTTGTCGCGAACGTAGATAAGGGTATTAGCTGTACCTAAGTCAATTGATAGGTCGCTAGAAAACAGACCGCGGATTTTTTTAAACATGCTAGTTTACTGGCTCTAATCGGAGATTAATTACGATCTACATCAATCGCTTACATTAAAGGTTAAATATTAACAATCAAGAGGCGTTTGAGCAAGGTTAATCCGTTTTCCAATGGAGCAATTTATGCTAAATTAGACGGGTTTTATGCTGCTAAACCATTTGGTGCAAATTTACCCAAATTTTTGCTAAAAATTAGCGCACTAATTCTAACCAGATTTGAGTGTCATTAACCTAAAAAGTTCAACTTTCACTCGCATATATCAATATCGCCTACATCGAGAATATTATGGCTCTAGAAAATGCCGACATCGACAAAATCGCTATCCTTGCTCGCTTGCAAGTCACCCCCAGCGAAACGAGTGATTACGCCAATAGCATTTCCAGTATTTTGTCCCTCATAGATGAGATGCAACAAGTCTCTACGGAGGGTATAGAGCCCCTCTCTAACCCCCACGATGCAAGCCAACGCCTGCGCAAAGATGAAGTGACTTGCGACAACCAACGAGAAGCCTTTATCGCCCTAGCCCCTGCTGCACAGGATGGCTTATACCTCGTGCCTAAAGTATTAGATTAACGTACTCGATTAATAAAGCGACCGCCTAACTATGACCCACAAAACACTCGTTCAAATTTCTAAGGATTTGGCTGCTGGAGACTACTCTAGCCGTGAACTTACCCAAGACGTTATTGCCGACATTAAGGCCAGAGACTCAATATACAACAGCTTTATTAGCGTCTCAGAAGATCTCGCTTTAAGGCAAGCTGATGCTGCCGACGCGCGCATTAGTGCCGGCACTGCAGACATACTCACAGGCGTGCCTTTTGCCCATAAGGACCTATTTTGCACCCAAGGCCACGCCACCACAGCAGCCTCTAAAATGTTAGAGCACTTTGTACCACCCTACGAATCGACTGTTGGTCAACGCTTGCTCTCTGCGGGAGCTGTGTGTGTTGGCAAGACAAATATGGATGAATTCGCAATGGGTTCATCAAACGAAAGTAGTTATTTTGGGGTAGTTAAAAATCCTTGGGATTTAATGGCTGTGCCTGGAGGATCTTCTGGCGGTTCTGCAGCAGCCGTAGCTGCTGGATTAGTTCCAGCTGCAACGGGCACAGATACGGGCGGATCGATCCGCCAACCTGCCTCTTTTTGTAATTTAACCGGCATCAAGCCCACCTATGGACGTGTTTCCCGTTTTGGAATTATTGCTTATGCGTCTAGCCTAGACCAAGCAGGCCCCATGTGCCAAACAGCAGAAGACGCTGCTCTTATGCTTAATGCCATGGCTGGTTTTGATGAGCAAGACTCCACCAGTGTTCAGTTAGATACACCTGATTTTACAGCCGATTTAAATCTACCCTTGCAGGGTTTAAAAGTGGGCTTACCCAAAGAATTTTTTGGTTCAGGATTAAATCCACAAGTGGCTGAGTGCGTGATGACTGCGGTTAAACAGATTGAAAGTCTTGGCGCCCAGATTATCGATATTAGCTTACCTAATTTGGAGCTTTCCATCCCTGCCTATTATGTTATCGCACCATCAGAGGCTTCTTCTAACCTCAGCCGATTTGATGGTGTTCGCTATGGCTACCGTTGCGATCAGCCACAAGACTTAATGGACCTTTATTGCCGTACCAGAGCCGAGGGCTTTGGCACCGAAGTAAAACGGCGCATTATGGTAGGCACCTACGCATTATCTGAGGGTTACTATGACGCTTATTACGTTAAAGCTCAGCGCATTCGTCGCTTAATCAAAAATGACTTTGCCCGAGCTTTAGCTCAAGTTGATGTGATCATGGGGCCTGTAGCACCTACTCCCGCTTTCGATTTGGGCAGCAACACCAAAGACCCTGTGGCCATGTACCTAGAAGACATCTACACTTTATCAGCCAATATGGCTGGCATTCCCGCGATGTCTGCACCCGCTGGTTTCGTTAATGGTCGACCCGTTGGTTTACACATCATGGGGAACTACTTTAACGAAGCAAAACTTTTAAACATTGCCCACCAGTATCAACAAATCACCGATTGGCATTTACAAACTCCAGCCACTAACCCAGCAAAGGAAGCTTAATTATGTCTTGGGAAATTGTCATCGGTCTCGAAATTCATGTGCAGTTAGCCACTCAATCTAAGCTATTCTCAGGTGCTAAAGTGGGTTTTGGTGCACAACCTAACACGCAAACGACGTTGGTAGATTTGGGAATGCCTGGCGCATTACCTGTATTTAACGAAGCTGCATTGCGCATGGCCGTCGCCTTTGGCACAGCCATTGATGCCGAAGTTTGTAAACACTCTGTATTTGCGCGCAAAAACTACTTCTACCCAGATTCACCCAAAGGTTATCAAACCAGCCAAATGGATCACCCTATTGTCGGTTTAGGTCACTTAGACATACAACTAGAAGATGGCACGACTAAACGTATCGGTGTAACGCGGGCCCATCTTGAAGAAGATGCTGGCAAGTCTTTGCACGAGGATTACGACGGCATGACTGGCATTGATCTTAACCGCTCAAGCACACCTCTATTGGAGATTGTGTCAGAACCAGACTTGCGCACAGCTAAAGAGGCCGTCGCTTATATGCGCAAGATGCATGCTATCGTCACTACCATTGGCATTTCTGACGGTAATATGGCCGAAGGCTCCATGCGTTGTGATGCCAATGTATCCATTCGCCAAAAAGGCCAGCAAAAATTGGGAACCCGTGCCGAATTGAAAAATATCAATTCCTTTAAGTTTATTGAACGCGCTATTAACATAGAAGTGCAGCGGCAGATTGATATTCTGGAAGATGGCGGCCATGTCCACCAAGAAACCCGCCTGTACGATGCTGATAAAAACGAAACCCGACCCATGCGCAGTAAAGAGGAAGCGAACGATTATCGTTATTTCCCATGTCCTGATTTATTGCCCATAGAAATTGACGAAGCATACATTGATGCCATTCGTCAGAGCTTGCCAGAACTGCCAGACCAGCGCAGCGCTCGCTTTGTGAGCCAACTCAATTTAAGTCCATATGACGCTGGTGTCTTATCTGCAAGTCGAGGTTTAGCTGATTACTTTGAATCAGTGGTTGCTGTGTGCAATGATCCCAAACTTAGTGCTAACTGGGTGACGGGGGAATTAGCTAAATATATGAACCAAAACAACCTTGAAATTGATGCTATACCTTTAAGTGCACTGCAACTTGGACAACTCATTAGTCGCATTCAGGATGGCACCATTAGTGGCAAAGGCGCTAAAACTGTGTTTGATGAACTTTGGAATAACGCCGGTGAAGTGGATGCTATTATTGATGCTAAAGGTCTTAAACAGGTTAGCGACCAGGGTGCCATTGAAGCTCTTGTAGATGATGTTATTGCCCAAAGTTCAAAGCAAGTTCAGCAGTATATTGACGCAGCAGCAGACAAGCGCGGCAAAATGTTAGGTTTTTTTATGGGCCAAGTGATGAAAGCCTCTAAGGGTTCAGCTAATCCAGGCCAAGTCAACGCATTACTAAAGCAGAAGTTAGACGCGCTTTGTTAATGGGTGGCTTGGTTAATTTGGTTAATTTGGCTAATTTGACTATTTTGGCCAACTTTCTCAATGAGGGTGAGTCGGCCATAATGTGGCCCATTCGCCGTTATAACTTCAGCAAGGCACTGCAACTACTCATCATCAGCCAAAGCTAAATCGACCATCACATCATCAGATAAACCTTCAAGTGCTTGTTGCAAATTCTCGATATCAAAAACCTTTGAGACTAATAGCTGAGAGCCTGCAACAAACATATCACCACCAGACATAGAGGCACTCACCACTTCTGTGTCTAAGCTTTGCACACTGACACCTTGTGCAACCAATACGTTCGATACCTGACGCATGATACCCGGCTTATCATGGCAGGTAAGATCTAACCAAAGGGTTTGGTAGTTGGCGGCATCAGAAATTACCGTGCTCTCATTTAAAGTGACCGCCATGCCATGATCATTTAAACCACGCAGGTCTTTTTCTAGGGCTGGAATTACATTTTCATCAACATTGACTGTCAGAATACCCGCAAATTGACCCGACAGATGGGCCATACTGGATTCCTCCCAGCTTGCTTCATGCTTATAAATTACCTCAGAAAGCATTTGGATAAGTCCTGGCCGGTCTGCACAGATGGCCGTAAGTACTAATGTTTTATTCATTGTCTGTCTCCAAGTTAAGCTTGCGTCAGCATTTGTGCGACGCGCGCCTTTAATAGCTCAATAGCCGCAGGGTTTTCCCCACCTTCTGGCACAATTAAATCTGCATACTCACGAGAGGGCGATACGTAGTTAAAAAATCCAGGCCTCACCGTCGCTTGATATTGCATTAAAACTGAATTCAAATCTCGACCCCGTTCATTGACATCGCGCTCTAAACGTCTAATTAAACAGACATCCAAAGGAACATCCATAAAAATACGCAAGTTAAACAAAGACCTTAATCTCGCTTGAGTAAATAGCAGAATGCCTTCAACAATCAACACTTTGCAAGGCTGCATACTAATGGTTTCTGCTTGCCTTAAATGCTCATAAAAACTGTATATAGGCCGTTCAACCGATTGACCCGCCACTAAGGCTTCAATGTGTTGCGCCATTAACTCGTGATCCATCGCATCAGGGTGATCGTAATTGGTTAGATTCCGTTGTGCCTTGGTCATATTTCGCTGATCGTTATAGTAGCTATCTTCTGACATCATTACGACTTGCTCGGGATCAAAACCTTGAATGACATTTTTAGACAATAAACTCTTGCCCGAAGCCGAGGCCCCAGCAATTCCAATAATAACCACAAAAACTCCAACAAATATAGGTAATCACCCATTATACTGTGCAACTATGAATATACTACTTTTTAACTCTAATGAACTGTCTTCTTTAGGACACCTTTTAATTGAGGATGCTCGACGCCAATCTCACCTTCTTAAGGTGATTAGGCCAAAACTTGGTGATACCCTCAGGGTAGGCCAAGTTAATGGCGCCCTTGGCTTAGGCAAAATAATCTCTCATACCGAATACGCCACCCGACTTGAAATTCAACTCAACCAAAATAGCCCTGCACCCTTAAAGTTAAAATTACTACTTGCCGTACCTAGGCCTAAAATGATGCGTAGAATATTACAAACTTGTGCCACTTTAGGAGTCAGTGAAATCACACTATTAAATAGTGCTAAAGTGGAAAAAAGCTATTGGCAAACGCCCGTTTTACATCCAGAAAATATTCATGACAACTTGATTTTAGGCCTCGAACAAGCAGGTACCTCACAACTGCCTTTGGTGCACAAAGCTGAGTTATTTAAACCTTATGTGGAGGATAAACTTGATGATTGGGCTGGTAATAGTCGTCGCCTGCTAGCGCATCCTCGCAATGCCCAAGCATGCCCCATAGCAAGCCAAAACGACACGACCTTAGCCATTGGCCCTGAGGGTGGTTTTACCAACTATGAAGTTGAAAAATTGATTCAACAAGGTTTTATCCCCTTTTCACTTGGACCACGAATTATGCGAGTAGAAACCGCTATCCCTGTGGCTATCTCGAGGCTCTGTGCCTTATGAAATCTGCCCATCAGCGCTTTGCAGGACGCTACCGACCACCTAGCCCAAAACGTTCACCACTCATCACACCTGAAGGTGCAGCAGCTCTTAAAAAAGAACTCGAAAACTTGTGGCGTAATCAGCGGCCAGTGATTACGCAAGCAGTTAGTGAAGCCGCTGCTTTAGGTGATCGTTCCGAAAATGCTGAATACATTTATGGCAAGAAAATGCTTCGCGAGATAGACAGTCGCATTTTGTACTTACAAAGACGCCTTGATCTGATCAAGGTAGTGGATGGCCTACCTGCTGACCCGAATAAGGTTTATTTTGGAGCGTGGGTGACACTGATTGATGACGACGACAATGAGCGTCATTATCGCATTGTTGGCGCCGATGAACTTAACCCTAGTGCTGGCTGCATTAGCATAGACTCACCTCTTGCTTTGGCACTTATTGGCAAACAGTTAGATGATCGAGTCGAACTTAATGACCTAGACAGAGGCTATGACATTATTGCCATCAATTATGTAAATGCTACGAGCACCTAATGAATGGTGCCCCGTCGGTAAGAGAATGTGGCTGCAATAAGGGCATAACACATGGACAAAATCATGGTGATTTTAATGACTAATAAAAGCTCCGGGTAAAGTGCAGAAGTAATAGCAGCGCCACCCATGGTGATACTAAACAGGGTCATTACAATAGCAGAACTTATCATGTTACCCATGGTGCGTGCCAAATTAAGCAACACTGCTGCAATACTCAATTTGTCAGCAGGCACGGAGCCTATAGCGGCATTATTATTGGGCGAAGAAAAGAAACCAAAGCCTAAACCCAAAAATACTAATGCCAACATCACGTAATGCAGGGATGTATTCATATCCAACCGAAATAACATCGCGTAACCAATGACAAATAGTAGGCAGCCAAAGGTTGATAATATTCTAGGCTCAAAGCGATCTGATAAGCGACCGGTTATGGGTGCCAACACCATCATAATTAGCGTTTGAATTAACACAATTTGTCCTGCCTCCGTGGGGCTTAGTTGGTGAATATACTGCAAATACAAACTCAGTAAAAACACCATGGAAAAGCTAGACCCATAAATAAAAAAAGCTGATAACAGTGACCGATTAAAAATTCGGTTAGCCCGCAGCGCGGACAGACGGATGAGGGGGCTGTCTATTTTTGATTGATGCCATACAAAAACAGCCAACAAAACCAATCCTAAAATGGCTAGCAGTGCAAATCGCCAATCTGTTAGGCGCGATAGCCCCAGCATAAAAGCGCTCACCCAGGCAGCAAATATGAGGCTCCCATGCCAATCAAACTTAGCTTTAAGCTCTGATTTCCAGTCCCCTTTGACATAACTAAGCAGTGCCACTAAACACAAAAGTAAGATTGGAACGGGCACCCAAAATACACTTTTCCAACCCCAGTGCTCAGTTAACCATCCCCCCACTAAGGGACCTAACGTGAGCCCCAAATAGACTGATGAAGCAGCGATTCCAAGAGCTTGCCCACGGTTCGAATTAGCATAAACCACGCCAATAATAGCCATACTGGTGCCATACACCATGGAGCTAGAGATACCCTGTACTACTCTAATCAATAATAAGGTGCCAATAGATTGTGGCAATAGGACACATAAAGAGGAGAGTATAAAAAGCAACATGCCAGCCACGAACACGCGTTTGCGGCCAACAATATCAGCAATACGACCTATGGGTAATAAAAACACTACATTACCCCATAACATAGCCACAGGAATCCAACTCACCGCCAAAGCACTGGCTTGCAAATCCTCAGCAATTCGAGGTATGGCGATATTAACGGCCGACAGCGCTAAGGAACAGATCATCATCACCAAACCCACACTCGCAAGTGCCATGCGCCTCGCACTAGGTGTTTGATCATAATAGGATTGTAGTTGTGTCGTGTTCATTACTAGCATTATACTCAGTTATTAAATGGGAACCTAGGGCGACAACGATGGGCCAACAAGACCAACAAAATCATCAAACTGGCAGCCCAATTAAGGTCAACCTTCAGCACGACCTCAATTGGTTATTACAAAGCCAACCACTCATGGCTGCAACGCCAGAAGTGGACAACTTCCAACCTCAAGACGCCTTTCATCAGACCCACATTTCCAACACTCATGTCCACACCTACCCTGCTCAGCCAGCGTATCGCTTGGGAAAGCAGTTTGAAGATTGTGTTAGTCACTTGTTTAAATCTTCATCGACTCACGACATTATTGCACGCAACATTGTGATCCAAACTGCAGCCCAAACACTGGGTGAGCTGGATATAATCTACCAAAATAGTAGGGCCCAAATCGTTCACCTAGAGCTGGCTATAAAGTTTTATTTACTGAATAAGGATGGCACGCAATTAATGGATTTTGTGGGCCCCGCTGGACATGATCGGTTAGACCTTAAATGGGACCGATTGCGTCAACACCAATTACCATTAAGCCAAACTATTCCAGTCATAGATTTTTTGCAGCAACAGCGTTTGGCCAAGCCCACATGTCAACAGTTACTGTTAACTGGCATATTGTTCTATGCCTATGAAAACTGGCAGTCTACACTTATTGAAAGCATTGGTCTTAATCCCAACCATCACAGAGGATGGTGGTTAGAGCACCACGAACTGGCTCAACTAAAGCCTATAAGAGGCCTAGAACGAAGCTTTATCGTGTTACCCAAATGGCACTGGATTGGTGGACCTAGACACTACATCAAGCCGCAGGTGATTGATTATGAGGAACTTGTGGCTCGTACCACTTTAGACCCGTGGCCTAATATGGTGTTGATGTATGAACGTCATCAGTCCCATCAATCCTTTATTTTCAAAAACAGGGGCTTGATATTGGCCACAAAAAAGCCCCCACTAGTTTCCTAATGAGGGCTGTTTCTAGTAATGGTGGGTCGTGGGCGGCTCGAACGCCCGACCAATTGGTTAAAAGCCAACTGCTCTACCAACTGAGCTAACGACCCAAATTCTCTGCGGGGCTTGGTAGAACGTGCCCCTTGTTAATACACTAGCAACTGCCTAGTTTACTCAACTTCACTCTTACCTTAGTCAAGCCCGTTGCCCCTGTGGCGATCAACATTGGTGCACCAAAGCGGTTTAATATGGTGGGTCGTGGGCGGCTCGAACGCCCGACCAATTGGTTAAAAGCCAACTGCTCTACCAACTGAGCTAACGACCCAAATTCTCTGCAGGGCTTGGTAGAATGCGCCCCTTTTAAACTAGTATTCATTTGTTACTTAACACTACTCAGGCGCTATTATAAAAATCACACCTGCACAGATAAAGTGGCGGAGGAGGAGAGATTCGAACTCTCGGTGGGCTATTAACCCACGACGGTTTTCAAGACCGTTGCATTCGACCACTCTGCCACCCCTCCGCAGAGAGCGCGTATAGTAAACCATTGAGATTTAGAGTCAAGCATATAGGGCCTTACTAACTTAAAAAAAGTCAAAAAAAAGGCAAAAAACCTGAAAAAAATTAAATTTTGCTGCAGCTTGGGCAAGCAGCGTCTTTAGGTAAAGAAAAAGTTTTCCATTGCATTGTTTTTGCGTCCAATAACAATAGCTTGCCAACTAATGGCTGGCCGAAGTTAGAAATTACTTTAATCGCTTCCATGGCTTGGATGGCACCAATAATACCCACAATAGGCGCCATCACACCCGTAGTTGAACAGCTATGCTCTTGCTCTCCAGTAAACTGCATCAGACAATGGTAACAAGGGGTGCTTGGTGCACGAGGATCAACCACAATGACCTGCCCTTCCATGCGTATGGCAGCACCAGAAATCATGGGGGTTTGGTGTTGTAAACAGGCTTTATTTACAGCGAAACGAGTCACTAAGTTATCACAACAATCGACTACAACATCCGCCTTAAGCACCTCTTTAACGAGCATTTCTCCACTCAATCGTTGCTGCAAAGTTTCTACTAACACACCACTGTTTAGGGCAGCTATGCTTGCTTTCGCCGATGTGACTTTATTGATGCCAACATCTGCTTCACCATGGATAATTTGGCGTTGTAGGTTGGATTCATCAACCACGTCATCGTCTGCCAGGACTAAAGTGCCTACCCCAGCTGATGCCAAGTAAAAAGCCACAGGACTGCCTAAACCTCCTAAGCCAATAATCAATACTCTGGCGCTGAGTAGGCTTTGTTGACCTTGATAATCAAATTCTGGCAACATAATTTGCCGACTGTAGCGCAGCAACTGCTCATCATTCATAATTAGTCCTAAGCACGCTTGTTCTGCCACTGACCCATTGTCACTCTAGGGTGACCATTATAATCATACTCTGTTGAGACGCCGTAAAAACCTAAACTAGTTAACAAGTGTGCAACCTTTAAACCTTGATCATAACCGTGTTCCAGAGCTATCCAGCCATCTACTGCTAACAACTGCGCAGCTTGCCGCGCAATAATATTGATATCAGCCATACCATAATCACCCGCTACCAAAGCTGATATAGGCTCAAAACGCACATCGCCTTGCTGCAGATGTGGATCTTCTGCGTCGATGTAGGGGGGGTTGCTTACGACACAATGAAGAGGCTTACTTGCCTCTTTAACGAGTCCTTGTGCCCAATTACCTTGATAAAACTTAACCCGCTCTAAATTGCACTTGCTGGCATTAGTTTTAGCTAAACTAACCACATCAGGGCACTGGTCAACCCCTACAACACTCCATTGAGGTTGCTCACTGGCTAGAGCTAAGGCTATGGCTCCACTACCACTGCCCAGATCCACAACGTTGGCCTGGACTGGTAGATTAAGTCCCAGCACCACTTCGACTAATAATTCTGTTTCTGGTCGGGGAATCAAAGTTGACACATTAACTTGCAGGTCTAAGGTCCAAAAGCCCTGTCGCCCGAGCAGGTATGCAATGGGCTTACCCAAACAGCGGTCTTGTACTAAGCGCCAAAAACTCTGCCACTGTGAGACGGTTATGCGTTTGTCTGGCCATGCATAGAGGCTTGCACTGGCAACACACAACACATGGCCCAACAGCAACTCTGCATCGAGCCGAGCGCTATCTGATGGGCTTGTGGCAGCAGCAAGTTCTTGTTTCGCTAAAGTTAATGCTTGTTCTCTGGTATAGCTCGACTCCAAAGACGAGTTAACACTAGCCTCTAAACTAACCTTCATTTTCTGCTAACGAGGCCAACAAATTAGCCTGATGCTCATTACTTAAAGGTTCAATAATACAGTTCACATCACCTTCCATAATATCACCTAACTTATACAAAGTTAGGTTAATACGATGATCTGTGACTCGACCTTGGGGGTAGTTATAGGTGCGGATACGTTCTGATCGATCGCCACTGCCAACTAAACTTTTACGCGCGTCTGCTTGCTCTGCAGCAACCACTTCTTGGGCACTAGATAACAATCTGGAAGCTAACAAAGACATAGCTCTGGCTTTATTTTTATGCTGAGAGCGTTCATCCTGGCACTCTACCACCGTACCCGTTGGCAGATGGGTGATGCGAATAGCAGAATCAGTTTTGTTGACGTGCTGGCCACCAGCGCCCGAAGCCCTAAACGTATCAATGCGCAGGTCACCTTTATTAATGTCCACATCATCGACTGAATCAACTTCAGGCATGACTGCAACCGTGCAGGCAGAAGTGTGAATACGACCTTGGGATTCTGTTTCTGGCACACGCTGCACACGATGAGCACCAGACTCAAACTTAAGGCGTGAATACACATCATTGCCCACCATCCGCGTAATAATTTCACGATAGCCGCCATGCTCACCTTCATTTTGACTAATAATTTCTACCTTCCAACCCATATTTTCTGCATAACGAGTATACATTCGGTACAGGTCACCAGCAAAAATAGCCGCTTCGTCCCCACCCGTCCCTGCTCGAATTTCTACAAAGGTATTGTGGCCATCGTTAGGATCTTTAGGCAGCAGTAGTTTTTGCAATTCCAGTTCTAATATGGCTTGACGCTTTTTGCCATGTAGTATTTCGTCTTCAGCCATGGTCTTCATTTCGGCGTCTTCTTCAGCCAGCATAAGATGGGCTTCTTCCATGTCCCCTTGCAATTGGACATATTGCCCATAGTTGTTGACCACATCTTCAAGTTCTGCATATTCTTTTGAATAGGCACGAAACTTGTCTTGGTCCATAATTACTTCAGCCACACCTAAAAGGGCTTCTAGTTCTTCATAACGGTCTTGTAGGTGTTCTAATTTATTGAGTATTGAGGCTTTCATAGAGTTTTATTCAAATCAAACATGGTTTGCAATAACCCTAGGCTTTCTTCGTCTCCTAGGGCACTGGCTTTCTTTATTTGCACTGTGGGTGCATGCATCATTTTATTGGTTAAGCCTCTGGCAAGACGTTGCATCACCAGATGTGGCTCTTCTCCTTTGGCCAAAAGCGCCATGGCTCGCTCAAGCTCAACATCTCGCAGGGCTTCCATACGTTGCCGATAATCCCGGATGCTACCCACAGCATCCAAGGACCGCTCTGTTTCTAAATAGGTAGCAAGTCCCTCTTCAATCATCACCTCGGCCACTTTAGCGGCCTCCTGCCGAGAACGCACACCTTCATCTATTACGTCTTTTAAATCATCAACGGTGTATAAATAGACATCATCTAAATCACCCACTTCTGCTTCAATGTCACGTGGAACAGCGATATCTACCATAAACATTAATTGGTGCTTACGTTGCTTAAGGGCTCTTTCTACGGCGCCTTTGCCTAATATCGGCAATTGACTCGCAGTAGAAGAAATCACAATATCAGCCTCGGCTAAGTGATCAGGAATATCAGCCAGTAAGACCGCTTGGGCATTAAACTCATGCGCCAATTCCTGCGCCCGCGCTAAGGTCCGATTAGCCACAATAATTTTCTTTAAGCCTGCATCATGTAAATGTCGAGCCACAAGTTCTATGGTTTCACCAGCGCCAATAAGCAATGCTGTTTGGTCTTCTAAGCGTGCAAAAATTTGCTTTGCCATAGCCACGGCAGCATAAGCCACAGAGACTGGATTCTCCCCAATCGCTGTATGGGTACGCACATACTTAGCCATATTAAAGGCACTTTGAAACATGCGTATTAAATGACTTGTCGCTGTTTTTTCTTGTCGTGCTACGGAAAAACTAGATTTTAATTGGCCTAATATTTGCGGTTCACCCAACACCATTGAGTCCAATCCACTCGCTACACGCATCATGTGTTTTACTGCTTGGCCAGCTTGCTGAAAGTAGCTGTGATTCTCAACTTGATGCAGGGGCACCTGATGAAATTCAGATAACCACTGGGCTATGACCTGATGGTGTTCTTCAACTGGCATGGCATCCATAGAAAGCCTGCCATAGACTTCAGTGCGATTGCACGTTGACAAAATCGCGGCTTCTGACACAGCACTTTGAGCCACTAACTGGTGCAGGGCCGTGGCTGTAATTTCAGGCGCAAAAGCTAGTTTTTCACGCACATCAACAGGGGCGGTGGTGTGATTAATGCCAAATACAAACAATGTCATGGAGATGCTGTGCAGGTGCCAAATAATTGGATTGAGCTATTATAGCTAATAAAGTTGTGATTGTACCCGAAACTTACTTGCTCCCATAGAGAACTGAAAGCCATCTAGGTCCCGATACACAGTTAGTGATCAGCTAAGTCGCTAATTGATACCTAGTTTTAAAAACCTAATCTTGCCAGTGGTATTGTGCAAAGGTTTCTATTTGTTACACTTGACGATTATTAGATCATCAAAGAATCATCACATTAATGCCACTTTTGTCTTTTAATACTCGCTTTAATTGCCGCCAGTTGCCTCTGCGCTGTTTGGGTATTGGCATAGCCTGCGCGTTTATTGTGAACTGCAGCAACCCCATAAAATCAACTCAACCATCGTCAGTTGAGCCGCAATCTCAGACTCCAGCCAGCCTAACTAGTGAAAATTTATCAGATCTCTTAGTAGGCGAATTTTCCCTACAAAGAGGAGACAGTGAGGCGGCCACTTTGCATCTGCTTGATGTTGCCCAATCCACTCAGGATTTGGATACAGCAAAAAGAGCCACCTACCTGGCACAATTTTCCCAAAACCCACGTTTAGTAAAGCAGACCAGTCTCGTGTGGACCCAGATCTCACCCCAAGATCCAGTACCATGGCAATACATCGCTCAATCAGAAGCAGTTATGGAGCAGTTTGAACCCGCTTTACAGGCCCTAGCTGAGGAACTTAAACGCGGTGGTGGAGATGGCTTAACCCACGTTACTAGCTTAAGCATTAACCATACGAGTACAACACAGGCAGATTTGCAACAAGCCTTTAACGCTTGGCTTGACATCTACCCCAAGCGCAAACAACTCCACCTTGCCTTAGCTCTATTAGCGCAGCACGCAGAGCAAACAGACGCAGCCATCATCCACGTAGGTCAAGCTTTAGCTCAGGACTCCCAATATTTGCAAGCACAGGTAGTTTATGGAGAGTTATTAATTGCCAATCAGCAAACTCAGGCTGCAGATACTTATTTAAACCAATTCACCCAACCATTAATCAAAGCTCCCCGACATTTAATTACCCTGCATGCTCAAGTGCTTACCTTACTGACGCAATATCAGAGAGCTTATAAGTATTTTGATGAGCTAACAAAGCGTTACCCTAAAGATCTCAGTTATAGTTATTCTGCAGGCCTACTGGCTTATGAAAATCATGACTCTGCAATGGCTTATCGCCATTTACAGCAAGTGCTAGAACTAAATCCAGATAGCCATAGCGCCTATTATTACTTGGGCTTGAGTGCCTTGCGGGAAGATCTCCCAACCCAAGCTGTGAATTATTTGCAGCAAGTGACCAAGGGGCCTGATCGATTAAATGCCATCAGCCTTTTGCTTGATCTAGAAAATCCTGACATCCCCCAAAGCATCCAGCATTTTCAACAATTACGACTTCAAAATCCAGATTTAGCAGCTGATCTTTTTACCCTAGAAAGTCAGTATTTGCAGGACTTGGATGACCCTAAATCAGCTGAACTAGCCTACCAAGCTGGACTTAAAGAATACCCTGACCATATCCCTCTTTTGTACGGCTATGCGCTACTCGCACAATCACTTCACCAATTTAGCAGCACCGAGTTTATGTTGCAGCGGATTATTGACATCGATCCCAATCATACCAACGCACTTAATGCCTTAGGTTATGCCTATGCTGATCGAGGCATCAAACTAACCGAGGCTGAATCGTTAATTCGCAAGGCCTTAGCCAATGAACCTGAAAATGCTGCCATCATAGATAGTCTTGGATGGGTCAGCTATCGGCTAGGGCATTTAAGGCAATCTCTAACCTTGCTCACTAAGGCCTATGATATAATGCCAGCTGCAGAAATAGCGGCCCACTTGGGCGTAGTACAATGGGCTCTGGGAGACACAAAAGGCGCCTTTAAAACATGGAATTTGGCCCTCAGCATTGAGCCAGATAATGCCTTAATTAAACAAGCAATATTGGATGCACAAAATGAATTCCATAGTGACTAGTCGTTACGTTAGCCTCACAAGGTTAACCTTTTTAGGATTAATTTGTGCAGCCATAGCCGCTTGTAGCAATGCACCCACGACCAGTACTCAGCCCCCACCAAGTCACGCTTACGCTCCTTTTTCACACAAATTGACTGAGTTAGAAAAGCTTGTGCAATGGGATGTGGAAGGCAAGTTAGCGGTGTATACCAATGATAAAAATAATTCAGGTTTGCTCACTTGGCGCCAAAGATCAGGCTATTTTGATTTGTTAATCAATGGGCCTTTAGGTAGTGGCCAACTCTACATAGAGGGAACGCCCGGCCTGGTCATGGCCACCAGTAGCACAGACAAGCTAGTGGCAGACTCTGTTGAAGCTTTGTTTAAACAAACATTTGATTGGGAATTTCCCATGGAGGAATTAAGATATTGGGTCAGAGGCATTCCACACCCAGATACTGCCACCAAAATGACATACAACGCAGAGGGTGAAGCATCAACGATTGAACAATCAGGTTGGAAAGTTAAGTATCATTCTTACAGCAACGTGACAGGCTTGCCCATGCCTAAGAAAATAGAAGTTGTTGGGGCCGACATACGCTTAGTTTTGGTGCTTAAAAGCTGGTTTAATTTATTCCCATTTCCACGTCTGAACCCTAATTTCATAGCGACTCCAAAGGCGGGGTAAACCACGAATATTGTTGACATAAGATACAGTTTCAGCGAAAATATGCGCCTGAAATTTATGGGATATCGCCAAGCGGTAAGGCAACGGGTTTTGATCTCGTCATGCGCAGGTTCGAATCCTGCTATCCCAGCCACTTTAAACCGGCATAGGCGTTAGCCTCTGCCGCAATATAACTATAAAAGCATAGGTTCAAAAGGTGTCAAAACTTAAAGTTTTTACCGGTAGTGCTCATCCAGCGTTAGCTCAAATGGTAGTAGATCGTTTGGGTGTTCCATTAGGTAAAGCGAAAGTGGCCACTTTTAGTGATGGTGAATGTGCCATTGAATTGCTGGAAGACGTGCGGGGTAAGGATGTGTTCATCATCCAGCCAACTTGCGCTCCAACTAACACCAATTTGATGGAACTCATCTTAATGGCTGATGCCATGCGCCGCGCATCTGCGGCTCGCGTCACTGCAGTTGTGCCTTACTTCGGCTACGCGCGCCAAGATCGTCGTCCTCGCTCCGCACGCGTGCCTATTAGTGCCCGTGTTGTGGCTAACATGATGGCCCGCTCTGGCATTGATCGGGTGCTGACCGTTGACTTACACGCCGAACAGATTCAAGGCTTTTTTGATATCCCAGTAGACAACGTGTTTGGATCTCCTGTGTTATTGGACGAGATCACCAATCAAGACTATGACCATCCTCTAGTCGTTTCTCCAGATGTTGGTGGCGTAGTTCGTGCGCGAGCTGTAGCTAAGCAACTGGACACCGATTTAGCCATTATTGATAAACGGCGTGAAAAAGCTAATGAATCACAAATCATGCATATTATTGGTGATGTGACAGACCGCACCTGTATTTTGGTTGATGATATGTGTGACACCGCTGGTACTTTGTGTAAAGCAGCAGATGCCCTAAAGGCCAATGGTGCCAAACGGGTCATAGCCTACGCTACCCATCCAGTATTATCAGGTCCAGCTGTAGATAACATTATTAATTCGGCCCTAGACGAGCTAGTGGTCACAGACACTATACCGCTATCAGCAGCAAGTAAGGCCTGTGGCAGTATTCGTCAACTGACCATGGCAGACCTATTAGCCGAGTCAGTGCGCCGGGTTTGTAATGAAGAATCCATTAGTGCCATGTTTCGTACCTAAATTTAGGCTGCAAACTTCGCACTAGTATTAACGGCCTTTTAACAGGCCATCTTAACCGTCCTATCGTGCACCGGTCGCAAGTGCCCAGGACCATAAAAAAAGGAAAGACAAATGTCTATCTCTCTAAATGCTGAAGCCCGTGATGACTTGGGGAAAGGTGCGAGCCGCCGCCTACGTCGTCTATCCGGTGGCACACCTGCTATCGTTTTTGGTGGTGCCAAGAACAAGAAGCCTCAATCCATCACTTTGATTCACAAAGACCTTTGGAAAGCTTCTGAAACAGATGGCTTTTATAGCTCTGTCATTACCCTTAACGTTGGCGGCAAAGAAGAGCCTGTTATTGTTAAGGATTTACAGCGTCACCCAGCCAAGCAAGAAATTCAACACGTTGATTTCTTGCGTGTGACTAAGTCCAACTTGATTCACATTTTAGTGCCTATCAAGTTCATCAACGAAGCCTCAGCTCCATCCATAAAGATTGGTGGTGGCACGGTATCTCATGCTCAAAGTGAAGTTGAAATTACTTGTTTAGCTGCGAATCTACCAGAATTTGTAACCGTAGACATGCAAGATGTGCCTATTGGTGGCATTGTCCACCTTTCAGACATTCAGCTACCAAAGGGTGTTACTGTGCGCGCTCTGCGCCTAGGTGAAGACCACAACCAAGCAATTGCTACGATTGCTGGTGCCAAAGGTAATTAAAACCAGCAGCGTTTAGTTGTTGTTGTCATAAACGCCTTTGTTATTGATTTAGCAAGGGCGTTTTTATTTGGAACCTGTGACTATGTCTAATACTCTGCCTGCTGAACCCATCAAACTTATTGTTGGCTTAGGTAACCCTGGTGTTAAATACGAGCACACTCGGCATAACGCAGGCCAAGACTGGCTCGCACAATTAGCTCGGACTGAAGGTATTGCTTTGGCTCCAGAAAAGCGTTTTTTTGGCGACTATGGGCAAGGTCTTGTAGCGGGTCATAAAGTACATTTACTGATTCCTCATACTTTTATGAATTTAAGTGGGCAGTCTGTCCAAGCCCTGTGCAACTTTTATAAAATCGACACCCAGCATATGCTTGTAGCCCATGACGAATTGGACTTACCTCCTGGCACAGCCCGCCTTAAATTAGGTGGGGGTCATGGGGGCCATAACGGTTTGCGAGATATTATCAATAAGCGCAGTGGCGACAAGAATTTTCATCGTTTACGCTTAGGTATAGGCCACCCTGGTGATGCCAAGCTAGTGACTAATTATGTATTGAAAAAAGCACCCCTTGAAGAACGCATTAGTATTGACCATTCAATGGAAAAAGCAATTAAAGCAATGTCAGATGCCATTTCTGGGCAATGGCAAAAAGCGATGAACGATCTACACACGAGTTAAACCAGCGATCTAATTAACATGACTAGAGGTATCCCATGGGATTCAATTGCGGCATCGTAGGCCTACCAAATGTGGGTAAATCCACCCTGTTTAACGCCCTGACCAAAGCTGGCATTGGTGCAGAAAACTTTCCATTTTGCACGATTGAGCCCAATGCTGGAGTGGTGGCCATGCCAGACCTACGCTTACAAGCTTTAGCAGCGATCGTGGAACCAGAACGAATCATGCCCACCACCATGGAATTTGTGGACATTGCAGGCTTAGTGGAAGGCGCATCAAAAGGTGAGGGTTTGGGTAACAAATTTTTAGCTAACATTCGGGAGACCGATGCCATTGCTCATGTTGTGCGATGCTTTGAAGATGATAACGTTATTCACGTCGCTAATCGCATTGATCCCATTGACGATATTGGCATCATTAATATGGAACTGGCCTTAGCCGACTTGGACTCTGTAGAAAAGCAAAAGGCTCGTGTGCATCGAATCGCCCGTACTGGCGACAAAGAAGCCCAAGCCACTATGGTATTCTTGGAGAAGCTTGCAGGCCCCCTTAGTGAAGGCACTGCAGTGCGCACTTTAGACTTAAGCGATGATGAGCTAGACATGGTAAAGGGCTTTCACCTGCTGACCAGCAAACCTACCATGTATATTGCCAATGTGGCTGATGATGGTTTTGAAGACAACCCTCATCTGGACGCAGTCAACGCCTTTGCCGCAGCAGAGGGTGCCAAAGTAGTGGCTATTTGTAATCAAATTGAAGCCGAAATTAGTGAGCTTGACGATGCAGACAAGCGAGAATTTTTAGCTGATATTGGTATGAACGAACCAGGCCTAGATCGTGTCATACGCGCAGGGTACGAACTACTCAGTTTACAAACATACTTTACGGCTGGTGTGAAAGAAGTTCGGGCTTGGACCGTTAAACAAAATGCTACGGCACCGCAAGCCGCGGGGGTCATCCACACTGATTTTGAAAAAGGATTCATCCGTGCTGAAGTCGTTGGTTATGATGACTTTATTGCTGGTAACGGAGAACAAGGTGCGAAAGAAGCTGGCAAATGGCGCTTGGAAGGCAAAGAATACCGTGTAAAAGACGGTGATGTGGTGCACTTCAGATTTAATGTTTAAAAGCTTTGTTTGAGGGTGTTGACAGCATCCCTAAAACAAGGAATAATTCGCGTCCTCAAGTGCAGCCACTGTGCTTGAATATGATTGAAATGGCTATGTAGCTCAGTTGGTTAGAGCACATCACTCATAATGATGGGGTCACTAGTTCGAATCTAGTCATAGCCACCATTTTGATCTGTCCTTTGGACATTGCTGGGATATCGCCAAGCGGTAAGGCAACGGGTTTTGATCTCGTCATGCGCAGGTTCGAATCCTGCTATCCCAGCCATTTTTTCATCGTTTGTATTAAAAATTCCTGTCAAAAATACCTGTCAAAATATTGGTGCCAGCTTTTCCGCTGCTGATCATTCTTTTGCAAAACATTTCTATAGCAACGCGTCCAAAAAGGGCCTAGAGTTATTACATTGAAACCGTTTTAGCAGTATTTTAGATGACTTCTGTTGAATACTTTCTACCCTGCATATTATAAGGTCGTGAATATAATGTCACAGGCCCTCATCAGAGCTTAGGTGGCACATAAAAAGCATCGAAAATAGGTGCAACTTAACGTTAACAAACCTTCTACAATATCAAAATAATATTGAAGCATTCGTTTGACTAATATTTTGTGCCAAACCTAATAAACAATATTCTATTGGATTCAGAAAAAGGAAACGAACATGACATTCCATATTAATAGCCACTTCGATAGTGGCAACATTAAAGTCATCAATGCACAGAGTAATCCTATTGAGTTAGCCATATGTCATGATAAACAATCCAATTTCTATCAGTGGTTTCACTTTAGCATTGCTGGGGCTAAGCATCAGAACTCCTTAGAACTCAGTTTAATCAATGCAGCAGGTTCGGCTTTTCCTGAAGGTTGGGGAAAGTTTCAAGTCGTTGCATCCTATGACAGAGAAGAATGGTTTAGAGTCCCCACTCGCTACGAAAATGAATGCCTTATTTTTAACCATGCCGCAGACCATGACTTAGTTTGGTATAGCTATTTTACACCCTACTCTTGGGAGCGGCATCAGGATCTTATTGGGTGGGCACAGACTAGCAACTTGTGTGAGCTAACCACCCTAGGTAGCACTTTAGATGGCAGGCCTTTAAGTCTGTTGACGATTGGTGAGGCACTGCCAAACAAACGTAAAATTTGGTTAACAGCTCGACAACACCCAGGGGAAACCATGGCAGAATTTGCCATCGAGGGTTTACTACAAAAACTTCTTGATGCCAATGATGCATGCAGCCGCACACTACTGCAACACTGCGTATTTTATATTATTCCCAACATGAACCCAGATGGAAGCGTGCGCGGCCACCTGCGCACTAACGCCGCAGGAGTTAACCTCAACCGAGAATGGTTAGACGCATCTATGGAGCGCAGTCCTGAAGTGTTTTTGACACAAGAAAAAATGCGTGAAACTGGCGTCGATCTTTTTATTGACTGCCACGGTGACGAAGAAATTCCTTACGTGTTTTTGGTCGATAACCAAGGTATTCCAGCCTACAACTCAAGACTCGCTATACTAGAAGGAATCTTTAAAAAGCAGTTGCTCATTAGCAACCCAGACTACCAAACACAGCATGGCTACCAGAAAGACCTTCCAGGTGAAGCTAACCTCTCCTTAGCTAGTGCATCAGTGGGCCAGACTTATAACTGCTTATCACTCACCTTAGAGATGCCTTTTATCGATAATTTTAATTTGCCAGATACCAGATACGGTTGGTCTGCTGAGCGCAGCAGTGACATGGGGGCAGCCCTATTACCCGCCATGTTAGCTGTAATGAACGAGCTAAGATGAGATGAAATTGAATGATTGCACTCACTTGATTGGATGATTCTTGCGTATTAGCAATGCTTACGCTTAGATAACAACGGCATAAGTGCAGTTCTTCTTAACCATTGGCAGGCAAGGCGTAGGTCCCTATAACCTGAGCTACAGGTTGTTCAACACCACGCGAGTACAACATCACTTCACCCATAACAAGAGTGCGGCCCACTTTAGTGAGTTTAGCGTAACCCACGATGTCTTTATCAGCTGCTGGTTTGGTTAAAAAATTGATTGATAAGTTCGAAGTGACGGCTAAGGCGACTAAGCCCACCTCCCCTAACACAGCCGCATATAAAGCCACATCTGCAACCGTCATGAGCAGAGGTCCAGAAACAGTTCCACCCGGACGTAATTCGTTAAACCCTATCGCATGACTTACAATAGAAGTGCGCTCTCCAATGGCCTCAAGTACACACTTAGACTGAGGAAATTCATTGGTTAAAAATTCAGTAATCATTTGCTTGGTTGCCACAACAATACCTTTGAATTTGAAAAGCCACCATCGCTTCCCATGGGTTATTTAAGAGCTTAACTAACTAACCTGAGCAAAGTACGCTAGGCTAAACCAAACCAAGCCAACTTAGTGGGTTTAAAGTTAGCATATAGCGCCTGAGTCATGATTTAAAACGGCATAGGATGAGATTTATGGGCCTCAGTAATATCAGCTAAACACTCTGCACTTAACACCACATCATTGGTTTTAAGAATATGCTCAAGTTGTGCATGACGCGTTGCACCAAAAATTGCAGAACACATAAAGGGTCGAGTCAGGCACCACGCAAGCGACATATGCACAATGTCTACCTCGTGTTTGGCTGCGATCTGACTATAGGCATCAACGGCAGGCCATACTCGCTGCGTAGTCCGTCCACCCAAATCTGCTGTAAAAGTTTTACGTGACCCCGCTGGAGTCACACTATCTTGATATTTACCAGTCAACAATCCCGCCGCTAAGGGAGAAAATGCGATCAATCCAACCTCTTCATTGACACTAAGTTCTGCCAAGTCCGTGTCATAAAGGCGGCACAAAAGTGAATACTCGTTTTGTATGGTTGCAACCCTTGGCAAACCCCGATCTTCTGACAAACGCAACCACTGGGCCGTCCCCCACGCACTTTCGTTAGAAAGGCCAAAATGTCTTATATTGCCTTTATCAACCTGTTTTTGTAGGGCTTCCAAACAATCTTCCATCTGCGCCAGTGTCTCAGCTTTATTCTGAGTTGCTGGGTTGTAATCCCAGTTTTTTCGAAACATATAGGAACCCCGGTTGGGCCAATGAAATTGGTAAAGGTCAATATAGTCAGTTTGGAGGCGGCGTAAGTTACCTTCAATAGTTTCTGCAATGGTGTTTGAAGAAATGGGGTCCCCATTGCGCACATATGAGAGGCCTTCACCCGAATGTTTGGTGGCCAAAATATAGTCACTCCGACGTGACCTATTTTTAGCATTCCAAGTGCCTATGATTTCTTCTGTTCTGCCAATGGTTTCTTCGGCTATTGGATTAACAGGGTACATTTCAGCCGTATCAACAAAATTGATACTGTTGGCTAGGGCACAATCAAGTTGTGCGTGTCCTTCAGCTTCAGAGGTTTGTGTGCCAAAAGTCATGGTGCCAAGACATAATTCAGAAACCATGACGCCAGTGCGCCCCATCGGATTCATTTTCATTGTTATTTTTCCATCTCGTTTTTTTGTTCGTTATGGCTTCAATAAGCCCATGAATTCTAGGTTTTAGTTGGGCAAATTGTAAATCAATAAAGTCAGCTTATAGAGCAGATGCCTTGGGCTCAATTGATTGGGTCCTAGTAAAAGGTTAAGTCTGTGTCTCAGCTGTTACTGGGTCATTTTCTATCGCAGTAGTGTCTAGTCTGGCTCGCTGCACTTTACTAATGTATTTGGGCTTAGTTTGGGTGCTCAACTTAGCATTGGCCTTTTTCACACGCGCCTTTAAAATTTGGATGCCTTTTTTGCGACGATTCATGGTTCGGTACCTTAAGTAAACACATGCATAATAGCAGCTTCGATCGGCTAACCAAACTAGGATCACAAATAATCACTCGCTAGCCATCCAAGGTCTTTTCGTCAGCAAACAACTCATGTCCACTTTGACCCCTTGGGAAAAAGGCTCGCCTTTTTTTAATTGGTTTAATTTGATTAAGCGGGCCTAGGAGGGATTGTGATCTTTTTATTAAAATTCGTACCTAATGGTATTATAAATTGACAAGTTATCAGATACTTCGCTATCATTAAAAGATACTAAATAGTATTAAATTAAAAAATTTGAGAAATAATTATGAAGAACACTATACTTTTGACGGGCATTTCAGGCTATATCGGGCTGCATTGTGCTAAGGAGCTATTAGACGCAGGCTACAGTGTTCGTGGCTCCATCCGCAATCTTACCAAAGGCCAAGAGGTTCGTGATACGCTTGCAGCAGCATCGGTAGATACACAGAATCTGACGCTTGTCGAACTTGACCTCACATCAGATCGTGGTTGGGACGAAGCTGCAGCAGACTGCGAATTTGTGATGCATGTGGCTTCTCCATTTGTTTTAGCAAACCCCAAAGAACCCAAAGACTTGATCAGTCCTGCCATTGATGGCACCCTCCGGGCCTTGCGGGCCGCAAAGAAGGCCGGTGTGCAACGCCTTGTAATAACCAGCTCAATCTTTTCGATGATGGGCAGCATGAAAACAGGCACATTTAGCCCAAGCGACTGGACTGATGTCGATGCGCCAGATATCAACACCTACACCAAAAGTAAAACTCTTGCAGAAAAGGCAGCTTGGGATTTCATCAACGAGCAGTCAGACGATGCGCCAATGGAACTCACGGTCATAGCCCCAGGTGGCGTGTTTGGCCCACCATTGGGGCGCAATATCACAGGCCAATCCATGTCGATGCTGGTGCAAATGCTCAGTGGCAAAATGCCAATGGTGCCAAACACAGCATTCCCCATGGTGGATGTGCGCGACGTGGCGAAACTGCATGTGCAAGCCTTAGCTCTCCCCAAGACAGCGGGTAAACGGATCATCGCGGCAAGCTCAGAACCTCACGGATTCCAAAGTGCCGCACAGTTCCTCAAGGATGAAGGCTACAAAGGGCCAAGCACCCGCATTGCGCCTAATTTCTTACTCCGCTTGCTGGCTAACTTTGATCGCGAAGTGAAAGGCATGTTGGGCATTTTAGGGATGCATCTAGGTTCTGATAATTCACAAACGCGAGACCTGTTTAATTGGACACCAATCACCTTCAAACAATCTGTGCTTGAGACAGCGGCTGCCGTTAAAGCCATTCAAGACCATAAATAACGCCGTGTCCCGCAATCACATAAACCCTCTTTCTGAGAGGATAATTGCAGCCGTCCACTGAACAAAACAATGGCCCTAGGAGGTCACTATAATCCCCTAGGGCCATATCTATTTCTGGTTCAGATAAATCAACAAACTATTAATCAGCAACCCGTGCCGATCAACTTTTGAACCCAGAATTGGCAAAGGCATAAGTGCCCCAGCTTGGAACCTACTTTTAACTCTCAAAAGCTCCAGCGATGGCACCCACCATGCTATCTAGGGCCCCGATGTGAGGTAAAAGTGTTATTTTTTTATCAGGCCATTGAGCTAATACCTTGCTAATCGCTGCAGGTATATCTCTGACAACGTGGTTGCCAGCCGATAAGAAATAAGGCAACACAATCACTTCTGTGACGTGATTATTAAATAGCTCGACCAGCGCGTTCTCTATTGAAGGAGAAGCAAACTCCAAAAAAGCGACGTCAACTTGATTGTTAGCCACTCCCAACATCGCTGAGACCTTCATGCCTAGATGTTTTAATTCTTCATTTGAAGATTCTCTTCGACTTCCATGGGCGGCGATTAATAAGTGTTTCATGTGTGTTGGTCCATTGGTATCAATGTGTATTGAGATTTAAACAGAAGGAGATTTAAGTAGGTTTTCTAAAGCTAATTTCAAACGATGAAATTTAAACTCAAACCCACTTTGCATTAACTTTTGGGGAACGATGTTTTGGCTATCAAGCAACAAACAAGCGGACTCTCCAAGCAACAGCTGCAATATTTTTTTCGGCAACGGAAAAACAGCAAGCCTATTGAGGGCTTTGGCTAATGTTTGAGTGAACACGCTGTTTGTTTGTGCCTCTGGGGCAACCAAATTGACCGCGCCTGAAATGCTGCTCTTTAACAACGCAAATTGCATGGCGTTGATGTGGTCTTGATAATGGATCCATGACATAAACTGTTTGCCACCACCAATAGGACCACCTAAACCGCATTTAAAGGGCAACAACATTTTACCAAGGGCACCTCCATGAGCCGCTAAGACAATGCCAGTTCTAAGCAACACAACCCGAGTGTAGGGTGCAGCGCCCAGAGCAATCTGTTCCCAGTTTCGGCATAATTGGCTAGCGAAATCAGTGCCTTCAACTGCAGAGTCCTCCGTAACAGGTTGATCTCCACAATCACCATAAACACCGATAGCAGAGCCACTCAGAAACACCACTGGAGGTGTTTGACTATTGGTAAACAAGTCCACTAGTTGCTGTGTTAATGACCACCGGCTTTGGCAAATAATGTGTTTTTGTTTTGGGCTCCAGCGCTTGTCAATAATGGGTTCGCCTGCAAGATTGATCACTGCGTCAAACCCATCTAGGTTTTTTAAAGGTTCTAACGTATCAATAAAGTCAACTTTAACAGGCATAGCAGCGTTATTATTGAACACCGCCAATTTAGCAGATTGGGATGATATCGAGCGGGTCAGAACAGTAAATTGATGCTCTTGGAATTGCTTAATAAAGGCTTCTCCGATTAAACCAGTGCCACCTGTCATCAATATTTTCATAGTTTATTCCAATTTATATAAGGCAATTATTTGACGTTTTTCTAATGTATTTGGGCTTAGTTTGGGTGCTCAACTTAGCATTGGCCTCATTCACACGGGCCTTTAAAATTTAGATGTCTTTTTTGCGACGGTTCATTTAACGATACCTTAAGTAAAGACATGCATAATAACAGCTTCGATCGGGTAACCAAACTAGGATCACAAATAATCACTCGCTAGCCATCCAAGGTCTACTCGTCAGCAAACAACCCGTGACCCCTTCCATCCCTTGGGAGAGGAGCTAAACACCTTGTTTAATTTAATTAGGCAGGCCTAAAAGTGGTCAGAATCTTTTTATTGAAATTGGTACTAAATGGTATTAAATTAGGTTTTAGCATTTGAAGACTAGATATAGACTCAGGTTTCCACCTTTTTGACATCATGGTTACACTGATCACTATTGTTTATTTTCAAACTTTTACTTTTCCACGGGCCCAACCTAAAAAAGAATCCTGTACAATAAAATAGAAGTACGAGGATTATTTTTTTGTGTAGTATATGAGTACCAAACCCCATGAATCCACTCACCGCTGAAGTCGCCGTCATTGGTGCCGGCACTGCAGGCTGCTTTGCGGCTAACTTGCTTGACGAAGCAGGTATTGAGTGCCTTCTTATCGAAAAAAGCAGGGGTATTGGCGGCCGCTGCAGCCGCCGCCGGATTGCTAGGGAAGATGGCAATCACTTTGGTATCGATTTAGGGGCTCCCGAATTCTCTTTGCGCAAGGCTTCGCACCCACTGCTGAAAGAAAAAATTGAGGCCTGGGTCAAACAGGGCTATTTATCCACTTGGACCAAACGAGCCAGCCATTTTGATGGCCACAAAAGGGACATTAAAATACGAGCATCCCACTGTGGCAGCCCAGCCATGAGCTCATGGCATAATAAAGTTGCTGGGCACATTAATATCCTGACCCAGAGCAAAGTCAAAAAAATTGAGCGCTCGAGTAACCAGTGGTCGCTTTATGATGAACAGCACCAGCTACTTGCGGTCACTAGACAACTCATCATCACCTCTCCTCCAGAGCAGGCCATTGATCTACTTAACACCGTTGACGACTTTAGTTACAGCGAGAAATTACCCATTGAAAGCCTGCCCCAATACGTCTGTGCAATCGGTTTTCAAAGGTCTTTAAATTTGCAGGCGGATGCCTATGAAAGTGGCCATGGTGTGTTATTTAGGGCCGTTCGTGAAAACAGCAAACCCGATAGAAATTGTCCAAACCCCCTGCAAGAAATATGGGTATTGCATAGCACGCATGAGTGGGCGCATGAACAACACCATGCAGATAGTCAGATCGCTGCAGTTAAATTGACCCAATCCTTCTGCCAACATTTTGATGTCAAAATGGAGCCCCAGGCATTGACATCTCATTACTGGCGCATGGCACGACATAAACCTGTCACACAAGCACACCAGCCTTTCATCTGGGATAAAACACTCAAAGTGGGCTGTTGTGGGGATTGGTTAGCGAGTGGGGGCACTATCGGCGCGCTTAATAGCGCACTTGCATTACATCAGACTATAATGAGCGGGTGAGAAGGACACGATGAGTAGTCAACAGTTTACAGCTGCTGACAAGGCATCCATTGATGCTTATCCGTTTTTTATGCAGGTTGGTATCAGTGCCTGTTTAACTGAAGATATTGCTTGCTTTAATAACAACTTAGCACAGCCACAATCATGCATTCACTTTTAAGGTAGAGTTTTAAGGTATAGTTTTAAGCTTGTTATGTTTGAAAAAGTTAACCATTAGGGCCACTATATTATGCACACAATAGTTGAGAATTTTTGCCTCTACTACAAAGAGTTTAATCAGGACAGCATTGCTGGACTTGACAGCATTTATGATCAAAATGCAGTGTTCGAAGATCCGATTGGGAAAGTCGAAGGGCTTAATGACCTTAAACATCATTTTAGAAAAATGATGTCGAACGTGTCCTATTGTCGTTTTAAAATAACTGATGTGGTGGCTAACGATGGTCAAGCTTTTATTACTTGGACCATGAGCTTTGCTCACCCAAAATTAAATGGCCATAAAGAGATTACGGTGACTGGTGTGAGTGAAATTAAGTTTGATGAGCGCATCACGTACCATAGAGATTACTTTGATGTAGGCAGTATGTTTTATGAACAAGTACCCATATTGAAAACAATCATTCAAGCGCTGAAAAAAAGGCTAGTCGCGTGAAACGCATTTTAATCACAGGCGCAAGCTCTGGTATTGGAATGCATCTTGCCCTAAGTTACTTAGCCGCAGGTTGGCATGTCATTGCTTGTGGGCGCTCATTAAGTAAGTTACAAGATGCACTTTTATCAACACACTCAGAACTGACACTATGCACTTTTGATATTAACCAACGCACAGAGGTGATTAACCAGCTCAAGCAAGTCAAGTCTCTTGATCTGGCAATACTCAATGCAGGCACATGCGAGTACATGGATACTGTAGTGCCTTTTGACAGTGCTTTGTTTAAGCGCGTTATAGACACCAATGTTGCAGGCACAGGTTATTGCTTGGAAGGCGTGTTAGACAACATCAAACAAGGTGGTCAACTCGCCATTGTGAGTTCATCTGTAACCTTGCTGCCACTGACTCGTTCAGAAGCCTATGGTGCGTCTAAGGCCGCACTTGATTATTTAACCCGTACTTTGGCCATTGACTTAGGTCCCAAAGGCATTGCTGTGTCACTCATCCGACCAGGGTTTGTGGATACGGCTCTCACCCAAAAGAACACATTTTCAATGCCGGGTATAATCTCTGGCGATCAAGCCTGCAGGTATATTATGCGAGGGCTTGAAAAACGTAAGTTGGAGATTAATTTTCCCAAAGTATTCTTGTTGATAATGAAATTATTATCCTTGCTGCCTAATACCCTTTGGCGCCGTCTAGCCATTAAAATGATCAGGACTGCCGAATGACGCCTTCCCAACCCCAGCCCCAGCCCCACCAAAAACGCATTGCGATTATTGGTAGTGGCATTTCGGGGCAGACTTGTGGTTACCTGCTAAGCAAACAACACCACACTACCCTATTTGAAGCCAATGACTGTTTAGGGGGTCACACAGCAACGATTGACCTTGCTATAGAGGGAAAAACCTTAGCTGTAGATACTGGTTTTATTGTTTTTAATGATCGCACCTACCCCAACTTCATTAAAATGATGACTCAAATCGGAGTGGCCAGCAAGCCCACTGAAATGAGCTTTAGCGTGCATAATAAAGCCACAGGCCTTGAATACAATGGACATAATTTAAATACACTGTTTGCACAAAGGCGAAATTTGCTCAACCCTCGGTTTTATTACTTTATTTTTGAGATTCTGCGCTTTAACCGATTGTCTAAAAAAGCTAACGAATCCAGCCTAGATAACCATGGAAGCCTGGGAGAATTTCTTGATAAGCACGGTTTTAGTGATTATTTTGCGACCCACTATGTGCTGGCTATGACAGCTGCCATCTGGTCAGCTTCTATCGATAGTTGTAAAGATTTTCCATTGCAGTTTTTCCTAAACTTTTTGAGTAATCATGGTTTGCTTGATATTGCTAACCGCCCCCAGTGGTATGTGATTGAAGGTGGCTCACGCAGCTACATACCAGGCCTTACACAATCTATTCAAGACATTCGGCTAAACGCCGTTGTAACATCAGTCACGCGCTTTAAAGACTGTGTTGAAATTACCAGTAAGGGCCAGACTGAAACGTTTGATGAGGTTATTTTTGCTTGTCACTCAGACCAAGCCTTAGCTCTATTAAGCGATCCAAGTGAGTCTGAGACACAAGTACTTGGTGCCATTAATTACCGCGCTAATGATGTGGTACTGCACACGGATAAAACCATACTACCTCAACACAAAAGAGCCTATGCAAGCTGGAATTACTGCATTGACCCAAAGGTAGATACGTTACCCACACTCACCTACAACATGAATATTTTACAGGGCCTTCAAACTAAGCAGGACCTGTGCGTCACCCTGAACCAAACATCACTTATTGCTCCACAACATATTCTGCGCCGCTTTACTTATTCTCACCCTGTTTTCACTCTTGAGTCTATTGCGGCACAGAAATTAAGGTCTAGTATTTGTGGCAATCGTTTGACCCATTTTTGCGGTGCCTATTGGTATAACGGTTTTCATGAAGATGGCGTACGCAGTGCCTTGGATGTTTGCCATCGATTTGGAATTTCCCTTGATAGTGTCGATTCCACTGAGCCCCTAGCGAAGAGTGAGACAAGTGAGATTCAAGAAGACGCTTTAACGCAGGGCCCTGCGCATGCCTAATGCCCACGCAAATAGTGCATCAGTGATTGATGTGAGCATGGATACGGCCATTAAGAGTGCCTTTTACATTGGCCAGGTATTTCATAAACGCGTGTTCCCCAAAGAGCACCAATTCACCTATCCACTGTATATGAATTTTATCGACCTTGACGAAGTTGAACTACTACAACATAAATTTTGGTGGTTTTCTGCAAAGCGATGGGCCCCTTTGCAGCTCAAGGCTAATGATTACTTTAGCCATGAACAACTTCCAACCACAGCATCAAAAGCCAATACTGGACAGTTTTTAAAAACGCGTGCGATAGCCATCGCTGATTCTTTGGGAGCAAACGTTAGCGCTATCAATCGCGTATGTATGTTGGCTCAATTACGCTGCTTTGGTATTTATTTTAGCCCTGTTAACTTTTTCTTTTTGTATGAAAACGAAACCGCCAAATACCTTGTGGCCGAAGTTAGCAATACACCTTGGAATAAGAGCCACTGTTACTTGATTGATTTAATATCACCCGTCGCTACAGAAAAAGCATTCCATGTATCACCCTTTATGGATTTAGACATGGAGTACCGATGGCAAGTTAAAGAACCCACAACGCGCACAGAAATTATTATCGAAAGCTGGCGCGAG
Organism: Candidatus Njordibacter sp. Uisw_058; assembly: GCF_047730065.1. Lineage (GTDB taxonomy): Bacteria > Pseudomonadota > Gammaproteobacteria > Pseudomonadales > Balneatricaceae > Njordibacter. The sequence continues at coordinate 573,132 of NZ_CP159829.1, read as the reverse complement.
CATCACCTATTTACGGCATCGTTTTGCGCAACCCGCTACAACATTGACGCTAAAAAAATTACAGCAGTATTCTTTCGCTGGCCAATTGTATCCCTTAGCATTGTAAGGGCTATTTACTGGCAAGCTTTAAGGTTGTCTTTGAAAGGTATCCGTTATGTGCCTTACCAAACAAAAAAAACCGAATCACCTACCTTGTCGACTAGCAAGCCCAATACGAAGAGTAAAACATGAGCATGTCCAACATTAAAGATATTGAGCAAATGGGGAAGTCCTCGTTGAGTAAAAAAGTAGTATTTTCATTACTCAAGAAATTAACTGATGGCCATATTAGGTTGATTGAAAATGGGCAAGAAATCTCGTTTGGTAACCGTGATGCAAACATTAAAGCCACTGTTACTGTGCACGACCAAAAAGCCTACTCACGTATTTTATGGGGCGGCAGTATTGGTGCAGGTGAAGCCTACGTCGAGGGCATGTGGAGTAGTGATAATTTAGTTGACGTGATCCGTCTATTTTCTAGGAATTTAGCAACCCTAGAAAAGCACGAGCAGCGCTTTGGATTCTTATTAAACATTGTCAACATGTTCAAGCATCGCTCGAACCGCAATAGTAAGACAGGCAGTCGAACCAACATTGCCGCACATTACGACTTAAGTAATGAGATGTATGAGATGTTTTTAGATAAGGCCATGCAATATTCATCTGGCATTTTTCCACATGAGACCACAACCCTTGAGGAGGCTCAACAGCTCAAGCTTAAAACTATTTGTGAGGCCTTAAACCTGACCGAAGACGACCACCTGCTTGAAATAGGCACTGGGTGGGGTGGGTTAGCCTGTTATGCAGCTGAAAACTATGGCTGCCAAGTCACCACAACAACCATATCAGACGCCCAGTTTGACCTCGCCCAAAAACGTATCAATGACGCTGATTTGGATCAAAAAATAATCTTATTAAAGAAGGATTATCGCGATTTAACAGGTGAATACTCTAAAATTGTTTCCATTGAAATGATTGAAGCTGTAGGGCATAAGTTTATGCCAACCTATTTTGAAATGTTAGATAAGTTATTAAAACCAGGTGGACAGTCGTTTATTCAAGCCATCACCATGAACGACCAACGCTATGACAGCTATGTGAACAATGTTGACTTCATTCAGCGTAATATATTTCCGGGTGGCCACTTGCCTTCGGTCAGCGTAATTTGTGACTTAGTAAAGAACAACACCAACATGTATATGAAACAACTTTCAGATTACCGTATTGACTATGCAAGAACACTCAGCGCTTGGCGAGCGACTTTTTTAGCCAATCGTGAAGCCATTCAATCGTTGGGCTTTAGTGATGACTTCATCCGTTTGTGGGACTATTATTTCTGCTATTGTGAAGGTGGCTTCCGAGAGTCAGCCATTGGTTTGGCGCATATCCAACTGATAAAAAACGAGTACTAGGGCTAACGTAATGACAAAATGGTTGTGGTTTCAACTGATTAGCTTTCAAGTGATGTGGCTATCCCTAATTTTAGGTGGTAACACTTGGCTGCCTGTCACCCTAGCTATTTTAGCTATGCATTTTGTTTTTACACCGAGCCGCTTTGAAGATAGTAAAGTTCTTATACTGGCCTTAGGTGGATTTATTATCGACTTATCAATGATGCAATTGGGCTTCTTCAGCTTTTCTGCATGGCCAGTTTGGCTACTATTTTTATGGGCCGCTTTTATTCTGAACTTAGGCCATAGCATGCGTTTCTTGCGCAAGTTCAAGTGGATTTACCTGATCAGTTTCAGCGCTCTAGGTGGTGTCTATGCGTATTGGGCCAGTTGGAAGTTGGGCGCTGTTGTTTTCCCCCAAGGGTCTTTGGTTACTCTGACTATAGTGGCCATCCTTTGGGGTATCTGGTTACCTATGTGTGTCAAACTGGACATTTTAATGAGGCAAAAATCCCATGGATAAACTCAAACAATCAACACTCCTATGGGCAGTTCTTGGCCTTCTGCTGCTCCCTAGTCAGTATGCGTTGAGTACACAAACAGTAAGTAGCCAAACATTTAATGCCAATACCTCCTTTGAAACGACCCCTCTACCTAACTTTAAACTAGTGGGCTCAGCTAATATGAAATGGCTGTGGTTTGAAATTTATGAAGCCAAAGTACTCACTCCTTCAGGTGCCTATGTTGCTAATCAACAGCCCCTCGCCCTTGAACTGCTCTATAAGCGCAGTATTAGCGCTGAGCAACTCATCGAATCAACGATTGATGAGTGGCTGCGTCAAAAAATAGATTACCAAGCTGAATGGGTCAGCATATTAACTGACATTTGGCCTAATATTGAACCCCAAGACCAACTCATATTGTACGTGGATGAGTCGAGTGTTAGTCATTTTTTCTACAACAAAAGGTTTATTGGTTCCTTAAATGATACCGCATTTGCATCAGCTTTCAGTGCCATATGGCTCTCTGAAAACACGCTAAAACCAAAACTTCGCAATCAATTAATAGGACTAAACCCATGATCAATTTTAAACTTTTAATGCGTTATTTTTCGCGTTCACTTGTCGCTGTTTGTTTAGGATTCCTACTAATTGGGTGCAGTGCCAAGATTTCTGATTACCAATCCACTACGCCCGAATTTGACATGAAAACATTTTTTGATGGCAAACTTGAAGCCTATGGCATGGTTCAAAATAGAGATGGCAAAGTGATCCGACGTTTTCGTGCTGATTTAATTGGTTCATGGGAGGGTAACAAGGGTGTGCTGGAGGAAGACTTTTTTTATGACGATGGTGAGACTCAGAGAAGAGTCTGGAATTTGGTAGAGCACGCTGACAATCGTTACACCGGTGTAGCCTCTGATTCTGTCGGTGAAGCCTCGGGCCAAAGCCAAGGCTTTGCCTTTAATTGGCAATATACTTTAGCCATAGAAGTTGATGACACGGTATGGGATATCCACTTAAATGACTGGATTTATCAACTGGATGAGTCTCGTTTGATTAATCAAACTGAAATGACTAAATGGGGTTTTAAGGTTGGTCAAATCACCCTTGTCATTGAAAAAATAAAGTAAGGTGTCTATGAATCATCCAGTTTCAATTATCTGGTTTCGACAAGACCTAAGATTAAACCACAACCCCGCGCTCACGGCGGCGTGCAAGGCCAAGCGAGTGTTGCCCATCTACATTTTAGACGATAACACCGCAGGCGCTTATAAGATGGGAAGAGCAAGTCGGTGGTGGTTGCATCATTCGTTAGCCGCATTGAATACATCCTTAGACCATGCGCTCAATGTGTATAGTGGTGACGCTGCGACTATTATTGCTGATTTATGCCAACGTTTTGAAGTGCAGAGTGTTTTTTGGAACCGCTGTTATGAGCCCTACCATATTGAGCAAAGCAAACTCATCAAAGAGCAATTATTATCCCAAGGCATAGACGCTAAAAGTATTAATGGCTCATTACTGAATGAGCCTTGGTCGGTGTTAAAAAAGGATGAGACTCCTTATAAAGTATTCACCCCTTATGACCGTGAGGCAAGTAAAGTAGAGCGTCATGTCACCCTGTTACCAGCACCTGAGTTGCCCAAACCGTTGCTAGTTGATGCCCAAGCCACTAGCTTAGACACCTTGTCACTTTTACCTAAAACTAACTGGGGCGTTAATTTCAGTCAACATTGGGTGCCTGGTGAAGAGGGCGCACTGGCAGTGCTCAATACATTTTTACATCATGGTATCAATGATTACAAAGAGGGCCGTGACCGGCCTGCATTAAAGGCCATATCAAGGTTATCCCCATATCTGCACTTTGGTGACATCGCGCCCCAACAAATCGTTAGTACATTATTAACCATTCCTAATGATCTCAACAGTGAACACTTCAAAAGGGAAATACGTTGGCGCGAGTTCTCTTATTACCTCCTATTTCACTTTGCAGGTTTACCGCATCAAAACTTTAAATCGACCTTTGATCGTTTTCCATGGGAAAATAACCCAGACTCACTCAAGTGCTGGCAAAAGGGACTTACTGGATATCCTTTGGTTGACGCAGGTATGCGCGAACTTTGGCAAACAGGTTATATGCACAATCGCGTGCGCATGGTAACAGCCTCCTTTTTGATCAAAAACCTACTCGTAGACTGGCGTTTAGGTGCCAGTTGGTTTTGGGATTGTCTAGTGGATGCAGATTTAGCCAGTAACAGTGCCAGTTGGCAATGGGTGGCAGGATGTGGTACTGATGCTTCTCCTTATTTCAGGGTATTCAACCCCGTCATTCAGGGCGAAAAGTTTGACCCTCAAGGGGAATACACTAAGCGTTACCTACCAGAGCTAAGAGACCTACCCGATAAATATTTATATAAGCCTTGGGAAGCTCCTCAAGATGTATTGGAAAAAGCCAATATTATTTTAGGTGATACCTACCCGCACCCGATTGTGCACGTGAAAGAATCTCGACTAAAAGCCCTTGAGGCCTATGCTGAAACTAAAAAGGTAGAGACAGATCCAGTTGATTATTAACGACCCAAATTAACCCATAACCCAAGGCAGAATAACCATTACCCGGCCATCATGGCCGGTTTCCTGTAGCTTTGCGTTAGTAAACTAAGTTACTACATTAGGTTGCTATTAATAGAGAAAGTATAGTGCCCCTATCTGCTAAAGTAGATCCTTGATCCACAGGTACTTTATTTGCATTATTAATCAAAATAGTTGATGTGAGCTACAGGTTCCTTCCCTAAACAAGGTAAATATCAGTTCAACAATTTAGCCATATAAATTTCATCTACAAACTGACCATTCAGATAGCTAGATTGTTTGCGCACACCTTCCTCAACAAAACCCATTTTTTTATAAAGCCCTATGGCTGAAATATTGTCTCTGAGGACCACAAGCTCAATACGATGGATATCTTTTTCAGCTGTCCACACCTGTGCCTGTTGAAAAAGACTCAGTGCGATGCCTTTACCCTGATATGCAGACAATACTCCCACCATTAGCGTGGTGGTGCGCGACAGACTCTGCCACAAACTGGTATCCAAAGCCAAGAAACCAGTGAAAGTGGCTTGTTTTTCTGCAACAAATATAGTGCTTGAAGGATTTTCCAGAAGATGGTCAAATTGACGTGTGGCATGGTCACCCAAATGCTCGCGCTCCCCTGCGACTGCACCCCACATTGGGGATTCATTATCAAGGGTTGTTCTTAGTTGCCTATAGCGATCACAGTCGGCATGTATTATTTCTCGAACGTTCATACTAATTCTCTGTCATATCGTAACAATGGGTGATTTTAAACTTAGTAGCTTTAATCCTTGACATCTTAACACGCTGGATCGAGTGACCTATCCGTTCGAGCTTAATGGCAAAGTCACTAGTTTTGTCAATTAGATGTTTTGATCAAGAGGGTTTTTTAACAGAGTGGTCAGTAGGTTGAGGGGTAATGGTCATGATCTTAACAAGTTGGGGAGATTCAAACCGATGCCACATGTTCTGCGGCACCACTAGCAGCATTCCTTGTGACATTGGGTGACCAATTTCTTCCCCGTTGTGTAATAAAATAAGGGTCGTTTCACCGTCTACCACCATCACCATTTCATCACCTTTAGAGTGCCTTTCCCATTCGCTATTGCCCGCGTAATGGGCGAGGAATATACCACCATCTCGATAATCTGCCAAACTTAAAAATCCATCACCATTACCATTACCGTTATAGGTAGGCGTTCGATTGATCAAAGCCTTAATTTTGTTAAAGCCTTCAGTAATAGATACAGGTTTAGCAGGTCGGGCAATGGGCTTAGAAGGCATTATTGATTCCACCTAAATAACTAGTTAATTAGCTAGTTTATTAACAAACACGCCACACTTATTTCACCATGTTGCGCCATCACTGGCGCTGTTGTTTTACATTGTGGCATAGCATTTTGGCAACGAGGGTGAAAACTGCATCCACTAGGTGGGTCCAGTGGTGATGGTAATTCTCCCGTCAGCTTTATACGTTGGCGTTTACGGTTAGTATTGGCTTGAGGCGTGGCCGATAGAAGGGCTTGGGTATAAGGATGCTGGGGGCTATCAAATACGGCTTGGCTTGGGCCTTGCTCTACTGGCTTGCCTAAATACATGACCAACACTTGATCAGCAATATGGCGCACTACACTCAAATCGTGAGAAATAAAGACGTAGGCTAGGCCTAGTTCTTGTTGCAACTCAATGAGTAAGTTCAGCACTTGCGCTTGAATGGAGACATCCAATGCCGATACCGGTTCATCCAGCACTACAATTTTGGGTTTTAGAATGAGGGCCCGTGCAATGGCAATGCGCTGGCGCTGGCCACCAGAAAACATGTGCGGATAACGGTGAATATGCTCGTCTCGTAAACCCACTCGGCGCATCATAGCAAGCACTTGTTCGCGCCTTTCACTCGAGCTTAAGTTAGTGTTAATGAGCAGAGGCTCTTGCAGAATATCACCTACTTTTTGCCTTGGGTTTAATGAGCCAAAGGGATCTTGAAAAACCATTTGTACAGTTTTTCGCAACTGCCTAGCCACTTCTTTTTTATTAGCAGTGGCTAAGTCTATGCCATCTAATGTGAGCTGTCCTGCCGTCGGCTGTTCGATCAAGGTCAGCAAGCGGGCTAAAGTTGATTTACCACAACCTGATTCACCCACAACAGCCAAGGTTTGTCCTGCATGAAGGTCAAAGCTAGCACCAGAGAGTGCTTGTAAACTAAGATTAGGCTGAAATATGCCTGTTTTTATATGGTAATACTTATGCAGATCTCTGGCTTCAATTAAGGCATGCTGATTCATCATGAAACCTCCACTTGGCTGCTAGCATCTACTTTGAGCGGTAATGGATAATGGCACAACACCCCCTCAATTTTCTGCGGTGGTTGCTGTCGACATAAGTCTTGAGCAAGTTCACACCGCGGGTTAAATAAACACCCTACGGGTCTATCCAACTGACCAGGTACGACCCCTGGAATAGCATTAAGAGTTTTTTCTTTGGCATATTCAGGCAGAGCGTTAAGCAAGGCTTGCGTATAGGGGTGACGTGGGTTATCAAATAATTCTGTCACCGAACGCTGCTCCACTTGCTGGCCAGCATACTGCACTACCACCCGATCTGCTGTTTCTGCGACCACGGCCATGTCGTGAGTAATCAGCACTAAAGCCATGCCATTGGCTTTTTGTAACTCTATTAATAGCTCTAGAATTTGGGCTTGTATGGTGACATCTAGAGCTGTTGTTGGCTCATCAGCAATCAATAGCTTCGGTTCGCAGGCTATCATCATAGCGATCATTACGCGTTGACTCATGCCCCCAGAGAGCTGGTGGGGGTAGGCTTTAAGGCGTGTCTCTGGGGCTGGAATACCCACTTTTGTGAGCAACTCTATGACCTTGCCTTTATGACTGCTGCGGCTGCCCCCAAAGTGTTGGGCCAAAACTTCACTAATCTGATACTCCACACTAAAACACGGATTCAGACTCGTCATGGGTTCTTGAAAGATCATACTAATATCTTTGCCAATAATAGCCCTACGCTGCTTATCGTTTAAAGTAAGTAAGTCCTTACCATCAAAATTCATTTGGTCCGCAGTAATGGTGGCAGTCCATGGTAATAAACCCATCAGTGCTAGCATGGCAACAGATTTCCCAGAGCCAGACTCACCGACAATGGCTACAATATCACCTGCATCTAAACTTAAACTCACTTGATCCACAGCCTTTAAAGAACCATGGGCAGTGGCAAATTCAACGGATAAATTAGTAATCTCTAACAAAGCCATGATTAAGATCTCTTCAACTTAGGATCTAGGGCGTCACGCAAACCATCACCCATTAAATTTATCGCCAATACAGCCAGTAATATGGCTATACCGGGAAAGGTCACTGTCCAAGGCGCACTCAGCATGAGGTCTCTATTTTCTGCGATTAAAGTGCCCCACTCAGGCAATGGGGCTTGTGCTCCCATGCCTAAAAATCCCAAGGCTGCCGTGTCTAAAATAGCAGTGGAGAAACTCAAGGTGCCCTGCACAATTAACGGCGCCATGCAGTTGGGCAAAATACTTATAAACATTAAGCGCACGGGTCCAGCGCCAGCTACTTTGCTTGCAGTAACATAGTCTTTATTCAGTTCTGTCATAGTCGATGCGCGGGTTAAGCGTACAAAAGAAGGCGTGTATGTAATGGCGATAGCGACCATGGCATTGAGTAAGCCTGGGCCTAAAACAGCCACCAGCACTAACGCCATTAATAGGCCAGGCACTGCCATGATGGTATCCATAACCCGCATAATAATAGTTTCTACCCAACCCCCTTGAAAACCTGCCACTAAGCCCAGTAAAACACCGATGGACGCAGACATAATAACGACAATAGCGCCCGCTATAAGCGACAAACGAGCGCCATGAATGATACGAGAAAGCATATCTCGACCAGCGTAGTCAGTACCTAAGAAAAAACGCATCTGTCCCCCTTCCATCCAGGCTGGAGGAATTTCAGTAAAGTCTCGGTATTGTTCAGCAGGTAAGTGAGGGCTAATGACATCAGCAAAGATTGCCATTAGCACGACACCTATCAGAAAAAACAAACCTACCACTGCGGTTTTGCTAGCACTGAAATAGAACCAAAATTCGCGCCATTGTTGGCTACGCACAGAGTAAGAATTTTTTACTGTTATGGATGTCATGGTTCTAATTCTCAATGCAAAATGCGAGGGTTAATAAGGCCATAAAGCAGATCAACAGTAAGATTAACCACCATCACACAAGCTGCAATAAGAAGTAATCCACCCTGAACCGCAAAATAGTCACGACTAAATACAGAGAAGATGATCCATTTACCTATGCCAGGCCAACCAAATATGGTTTCTGTAAGAATGGCACCCGCCAATAAGACCGCAACTTGCAGGCCAATCACTGTCACGACCGTAATCATGGCATTGCGGAGCGCGTGAATAGCGATAACACGCAAGGGCGATAAGCCTTTCGCCTTCGCCGTACGCACGTAGTCTTCACTTAATACTTCTAACATAGCGGAGCGAGTTTGACGGGCTATTACGGCTAAAGGAATGGTGCCCAGCACCACAGAAGGTAGCACCAAATGGTGCATGGCCGACTTAAACGCCCCTTTCTCATCACTTAGAAAACTGTCAATTAGCATAAAGCCGGTCACCGGTTCTACCTCAAACAAGAACGATAAACGCCCTGAAACTGGAGTCAGGTTTAAAGTGTTAGAAAAGAGAATAATGAGCAATAAACCCCACCAAAATATAGGCATCGAATAGCCAGCTAAAGAAATACCCATAATGCCTTGGTCGATCAAAGTACCCCGTTTAACAGCAGCAATAATACCCGCTGGTATGCCCAAAATGATAGCAAAGAGAATGGCACAGATGGCCAACTCAGCAGTGGCAGGGAAGAGCTCAAAAAACTCCTCTGCTACGGGCCTATTAGTAATCAACGAGGTGCCTAAATCACCTTGTAATACATCACCTATGTAGTTCAGGTACTGCTGCCATAGAGGTTCATTTAATCCCAACTGCGTCATCAGTTCGGCATGACGCTCGGCTGACACACCTCGTTCTCCTGCTAATACTTCAACGGGATCACCCGGCAACACCCTGATAAATCCAAAGGCCACTAGGGTGACGCCAAAAAAAACGGGCACTAGCACCAACAAGCGTTTAAATAAAAACTTAAGCATAAAGACAACTCAAAGGTAGGAAGGACAGGTGCCATAGCAAAGCACAAGAGACTAGGCTGAATGGTTGCGATAGCTCTAGGCTAAGGCAACCATTGGGTCTAGCAACTCAAACTGAGTGCAACGATAGGTTATTTAAGATCAACACCATCATAGAAAATGTGGCTGCCTAAAGGATGTACCTTAAAGCCAGTCACTTCTTTACGCACTGGCTTAAACACAACCGAGTGAGCAATCGTGACCCAAGGCGCTTCTTCTTTAAAGATAACCTGAGCTTTTTCGTACAAAGTGGTACGTTGGGCTTGGTTAGTTACCTTTTTAGCTTGACGCAAGGTGCTGTCAAACTCTTCATTACACCAGCGCGCACGGTTGCCGCCGTCTTTTGCAGCATCACAACCTAACAACACATACATAAAGTTGTCTGGGTCACCATTGTCACCTGTCCAACCTAGAAGCACAGTGTCATGCTCACCGTTCTTAGAACGCTTCAAGTACTCACCCCATTCAAAGGTTACAATCTCGGCTTCCACACCAACCTTAGCCCAGTCTGCTTGGATTAATTCTGCCATGCGGCGAGCATTAGGATTGTATGGACGCTGCACTGGCATAGCCCAAATATTGGTCTTCAGACCTGACACACCCGCTTCAGCCAACATAGCTTTAGCTTTTACTGGATCGTAGTCATAGTCTTTTACATCATCATTGTACGACCAAATAGTCGGTGGAATTGGGTTCTTAGCGATAGAACCTGCACCCTTGAATACTACGTCCAGGATAGACTGCTTGTTAATGGCCATGTTCAAGGCTTGGCGCACAAGCTTTTGGTCAAATGGAGGCTTTTCTGTATTAAAAGCTAAATAACCCACGTTCAAACCTTCTTGCCGAAGTAGGTTTATTTCTGGATCTTTATCCATCGCTGCCACATCAGCAGGATTTGGATAAGGCATCACATGGCATTCGCCAGCCTTTAGTTTTTGGTAACGCACATTAGCATCAGTGGTAATGGCAAATACCAACTTATCGATATTAGAACGGCCACCCCAATAGTCATCATGCGCCGTGTAACGGATCATGGCGTCTTTTTGGTAAGACTTAAATACAAATGGGCCTGTGCCCACAGGCTTATGATCGATGTCATCTTTGTTACCAGAAGCAGCCAGTTCATCGCCATATTCAGCGGATAAGACCGAAGCGAAATCCATGGCCATGTTGGATACAAAAGGCGCTTCAGCGTAGTTCAAAGTGAACTTGACGGAATAGTCATCTACTTTTTCAATCGATTTAAGTAGGTCACCCATGCTCATCCAACCAAAGTATTTGTAGTCGCCACCTGAAACGTCATGGTAAGGATGGTCTTCTTTCCACATGCGGTTAAAGGTAAACAAAATATCATCGGCATTGAAATCACGTGTGGGTGTAAAATCCTTAGTGGTATGGTATTTAACGCCCTTTCGAAGGTTAAATGTATATTCCAAGCCATCTGCAGAAGCAGTCCAAGATTCAGCTAAACCAGGCACAACTTTTGTTGAACCTGGTTCAAACTGAACTAAGCGATTAAATATAGTTTGAGAAGAAGCATCAAAGGTGGTGCCTGCAGAATAAAGCGAAGGGTTAAAGCCTTCTGGGCTACCCTCAGAGCAGAACACCAAGGTTTTGGCTTGCGCCGCACCTGATACCGCGAGTCCTAGCCCAAGGCTAAGTGCGAGTAATGTTTTTTTCATTATTATTTCCTAGAAAAGGTTACATAAAAGACAAAGTCATTAAAGACTTAGTTACACTATGCCCTTGGGTTAATTATAGCAACCAAAGGTGAAAAAAATGTCGGCAGAATTTAAAACGCGAGTTAGAAATCAGAACGTTTAGACCTTTCCCTAGGTTTGCAAGTGGACAGCTAGATAAAACTAATTTCTTGCACTTGGTCTAAACCCACGCCTATCAGAGTCACAGTAGTATTAATTTGGTACATGGACAACTGAAGTCCTTCACTAGTTTCTAGCCAATTGTATTTCACTGATGGGCTTAGCCCTACAATCACATCTTCAGCTGGGTTAAAATCAAGAAATAGGTCACTTTGATTAGAACCTGTGTCGATCACAAACAAGTCCTTGCCCTCCCCTCCTTTAATTTGGTCATTACCCACCCCTCCACTCAACCAGTCTTCACCCAACCCACCAAACAGGTAATCGTTACCCAATTGACCACTTAAAAAGTCATCTTTATTGGAGCCTGTGAGGGTGTCATTGTCATCTTTACCGTACACCATTAACTGATAGGAATCATACCACTGGTAGCGGATAAGGTAATTACTTAGGGCATGGTTATCTTGGTACTCTTTGCTGTATATAAACTGAGTTAACACTTCTTCAAAGAAAGCGCCTTGTTGAAGTTGGCCACCCCAATAGCCGGCCCCACCGGTGTCTGCTGCGCGTGAAAAAAACTGTTGATAGAGGGTATCGACCATGGTCTTATTGGAAGTGACATTAAAAATAGGGCTGTTAACATACTCATCAGAGGTTAAGAAGTGTATCACTATATCCACTGGGCTCATTCCAGTGGAGATGTTGTCAAGCCAATTGCTCATGCCGTCATGATCTGCCGTACGGTCAAGTACCGCGGTATAGACATTAGCCACAAAATCTATTAAGTGAGTCTCATACAACGCAGTATCTCGCCAATCTTCAATAGTGCTGTTGTTATTGCTTGCCCATTCATTGAATTGAGAGGTGATCGCTGGGCTAAAAACCAACACACCATTTGCGTCTGGTGCAACGTTTTCATGTGATATAAGACCAATAGCAAGCTCCCCATAGTCGCTATGGCTCAAGATCAATGGGCTACCACTTTGCCCACCTAGCGCATCTAGATCGTCACTGAAATAATAAATACCATTTGTATAAGATGTCGAAGAACCAGATGTCTGAAACTGAAATATTCCACCTTTATCACCAGGGTAGCCCAAAGAATAGGTAGCTACTTGCAAATATTCTTCTGGGTGACTAATACTCGCTGTTTTCATCCAACCCGAAGTATTACCCACCGGCTGAGGCAGTGTAATAAGCCCATAATCCATATCATATTGTTGTTTTTGTACCCAGCCACTGGCCACATCGATGGTTACACCATCAATAATACCCAATGGTTTATGATCGCCATTGCGACCCAATATCACCTCTACCGAAGTAGCGTAGCCACCTAGTTCCAAACGATGAAGAGCATGGCCAGAAGCCAAAACATCATTGGTTCCAACAAGCACACCACTGCTTTGTAAAGTAGAGCCATCTGGAAAATAGCTCACCACTTGGGCTATATGGATGTTCGGAACAGTCAGCGTACTATTTTGTTTCTCACGGTCATCTTTACCAAATATGGCCATAACAAGAGCTTCCTACTCAATAAAAAACGAGGATGTTTTGTCAACTTGGCACAGGCTAATTTATACAATCGCTGTCATCGAAAGTAGTAATAGAGATCACATAGGCGCAAGAAGATATTATTATATTTAGTCATGTATTATATAGCCAACCAATACTTTAATATTAAAGTAATCGTTGGCATGAGTGCTCTTACCAACAAGGCCTCGCTATCAGGGGAGCTTTCAAAAAACCCTCATATCCAGCTAAGGGGCTTTTCATGCCACACACCGTTACAGAAGTCGCTCAATTTTTAACTAATGCACTGCAACCCCTTCAGGCAAATCTAACTCAATCGCAGGCACAAACCAGCTTGGCCAATCTACACTTATCCATCCTGCATATTGATACTGCCTGAACAGAATATCTAGCCACTGGCGCAAACTAATTTCATTAAACCGCACTACGGCGACATATTCACATCTATCAGACTTAAACAGCAAACCCATCACACCCTTAGAAGACTCTATGGTGATCTCATGAACTAGCCAGTTCAAACATTCAGAACTGGCAATGACAGGGTGTTCCGGCTCGTGCTTAGCTTGAGCAACTTGCTGGGCGATTTCTTGTATTCCATCATGAGTTTGAGGTAACCAGTCCAGAAGCTTTTCCACTAAATGGTTCAACAAACGCTGCGTCAACCAAAGCTTTTGATGTTCTCCAATTTCGTCTTCGCCAACCAATCCCATCCTATCCTCTGTGTCCACATAAATAGTAGTAATCCGAGTAAGCTCCAACGGCAGCGTTTTATCTGTTAGCTTCAATTTCTTCAGCCTCTAAAACCTCAACTTCTTCTGCCGATAAAATTTCAACTTCGTCAACTTCATCAACTTCTTCTGCTTCTACCACTTCAACTTTTTCAGCACCAACTACCGCAACCTGCTCTAATAGAAGGTTTAGTTCAGCCGCATAAGCAGTCCTTGCAGTCTGAGCTATAGCAATATCCATATTCCAACTGTTAATTTTTTGGTCACACTGTTGCATCGCAGCTAAATGTCCTTTAACTTCTTGTGGGAGAGTGTCTGTGTCGTATAATTTTCCATCAATCTGAATATTAGGCATAATAAGGCTCTTTATTAACTTAACTGTTTTGGTTATTTTAGAGTAATCTAGCCCTACTTTATATACTGGCGACTAAGGAAAACACTACTGATTTACTATCTGGAATAAACTACTGCTTAAAGCCCCTTAATAATATGATACGTGTCACGTTATTAGTGCATCTAAGAGTAACCTCTAACCTAAATAGATGTAACTGGAATTATTCACTGCTCTCCACTATCATTTCATCGCCAGTCACACAAGCTACTTTTCTAAGTGTATTTTTAGCCAAGTGGGCACAACGCTTTGTCATCGTTAAGCAAGTATGGTCAGATAGCTTTTGCACCTCGTAAAGAAAGCAGCCCTCGTTAATTAGTCTGGACGCAAATCTATGGCGTTAGTCATGCAGCCGAAAAGTTCGCATACCAGCACTCTTTCTTGTATTGCACCATGCTGTGAGTATATTTTGATAACGCAACCAAGTGCTAGGGTTGGGGAATACATAGGTGGATATGTAATTCAACGACCACAACAAAAATAACATGCAGAGCAACTCTCAACTCAAAAAGGCCTGCCAGACATCATTCCCAATAAAGCGACATACTAATTGCTCATTCTTCCCCAACAATCTGTTTGAACACTGTTTCGGTAAAATCAATATAATCATTCAATGGAGCCTGTCTAAGGTATGGCACTGTATGTGAGGAAATAGCTTGCGATAAAACCCAAAAATTACGACACATAAGTCTGAAGCAACTCTCTGAGTAACTGTGTAGCGAAAAAGAGGTAACTGCATCAAAAAAAGTAAGGCAATTAATTAGAGAGGATATAGCAAAGTGAGTGAGTGAGGATTGAGGCAGTAATCCTTTGGTTCTAAAGGATAATAAACTCACATCTTTGACACAACCAAATACTTGGCACAGTTCCTGCTTCGTAGACTGTAATCTAAGAATCTCAGTAATAATTAATTAAGCAGGAGAACACTTATGGACATTAATTCAACTTTTGACATGAGCCGAATTAGCGGCATTAATGGCACCAATAGCCTTAATAGCGAAAAAGCCCAACAGGTAAGCTTTTTAGGCTCACTGGGTGAAGTCAGTAAAAGCGATGAGAGCCCTCATGAAAAAGCTATCAAAGCTTTTTACGAGGTACACCAACGTTCACAAATCACTGGGGTTCCAACAAATGAGTATAACCAAGTCATTGCTGCATTAGGTTTAGGGGAGGGGCAAAGTTTTGCCGCCACGGACATGCTAAACAAAGCAGGTTACCACACTGGAATGCCCTCTGTAGAGGCTATTTTACGCTATGGCAACACTAGTGACACCGTTAGTGGCAACCTCAACTTCCTTAAAGGTGGCAATGATGTATTGGCACAACGAGCCAAAGTGGGTATTGCACCCAACGGCTTAGATACCAAAAAGATACCACTTACAACTACTTTAACAGGCATGCCTCAAGCCACTGATATATTGGCACAGCGAGCCAAAGTGGGTATCGCGCCGCCCAACAGCTTAGATAACAAAAAGATACCCCTTGCTACTACTTTAACAGGCATGCCACAAGCCACTACTTCTGAAGCATCGACCCCTACTCGTAACTTTTATGATGCGGCCGTAGCGATGTCTGCTCAGCTTAACTCAACACAACTTAAACAACCTATCGATCAAGTGGCAGAACAAGTTAACAGCACCGACTACCAGGCAATCGAAAAACAATTAGCTAAAAGCTATATCGATAACCTTCAAATGAAACAATCAATAGAAAGCTTAGACACCCTATTAGGTTAGGTTTACCAATCGAGAGTTAAATATTAGCGCCAATGACAAACACCATATTGGCACGGTCATTGGGGTTATTGTAGGGTTGCGGTTCCCAACAACCCGAATAGTAGAAACCTTTAAGACTACCCCCTGCCTGCTCAATAAAAGGTAGCATTTCGGTTAAACAGTATTCTCGGTGGTGGTGGTGACCATCCCAATTTCCATCCGCTGCAGGATATACCTCCTGAGGGTTTTGCCAGCGTTGCATAAGCTGTCGCTTTTCTAGGGAAAAAAAGTTAGGTGTAGTCAGGTACATTAGGCCTTGGCTTGATAGGGCTTGGATCAAAGGTCGTAGAATATCAACTGGATGAATACATAAATGCTCAAGCACTTCCGTTAATAAAATAAGGTCAAACCTGCCTTTTTGCTTCTGTGCAAAAAAACCCAACGTTTGGGTGTCGGTTAAATCCAGAGGCAGGTGGTCTCCTCCAACCAGCTGCTTGCAAACAGCTTCGGTAAAACCAATGTAATCATCTGCTGTGGGGCGGTCTGAGGTATTAAACTGTACGTGTGGAAATAACTTGCCATACAGCCCAGAAAACTCTGACACTCCAAATTCCAATACCTGCGGCTGAGGCATACCCTGAAGCAACAGACCCATAGCATTCACCAGCTCCCAGAAGCGCTGCTTGTGTTGCCTGCCATATTCTTTTTGACCAATAATTAATGCACGATCTGAGTTAAATACCGCACTCCAGGCGGTCTCATAATCTTCTCTACTCACCTGTTGGCAGGCCTCAAGCTGAGCCGATAAAGTCAGCACCTCGTCGCTAAAATAGGTGTGCACACTGGCATCAGCTAAATGGTCATACTCACCCTGAGCTTGCTGGTATTCGTCACTGTTCATCAGCTCTTGCATAAAGCTAAGGGGCGTAAGCTCATCTCGTTGAAGCCTAAGACTGTAATCAACTAACCCCTGCGGATCAGCACTCCGCTTTAGTAACAAGGGATAGACTAACTCGACCAACGCCTCAGCTTCACGCCCCGAGCACCTTCCACTGGCTTTGGTTAAAGCTGGCCAGAAGGGATTTGTGTTGAAAAAGCGCTTCATGTAAGTCCTATGTATTGAGGGTTTCGGCCAGGCACCTACTTTATTTTGGTTGGATTAGGCAAATGTGATGACACCATTTAAGATTGCAGAATCTACTTGTGCGCCAAGACCAATAATAATTAGGCCTTCAGTTGCAGTTGTGTCAGTACCATCAGCTACTGCATATGTATAGAGCAATGCATCAACGTCAGTGCTTGATCCTGTCCCAGAAGCCATGGTAGAACTAGATGTAAAGTTTCCAGTTGCTGGATCATACACACCAACAAACTGACCTACTTCATTGGTCGTTAGGTTTGTTGTAATTGTACCGCCAGCGGCAACCTCTGTAAGGGTGTCGTAATCAGCCTGTGTAGCAAGAGCTCCAGTCAAGTCTAAAATGTCTCCGGCAGCAAGTGTAATAATATCTGCCAGCACACTCACGGCAACTAACGGACTTGAGATGGTGCCAAAGTCAGAGTCACCAGCTCCAATTATGATTGTATCTGTACCAGCACCACCGATAATTTTATCTGCACCAAGACCGCCAGTAATGGTCATGCCCGCACTTGCAGCGGCAATATAATCATTCAACCCTGAACCAATAGCCGTTTCGACACCTGATACGGTGTCTGTTTCACCACCAGCAACAATGTTGCCCGCTGTCGCAGACGCACTGGAAACGGCAGTTGAATCATACTGAGCCACTTTACCAGCAGCCAGTGTCGTTATGTTAGTGGCACTTGAAACAGCGTTGTTATCAAAAGAAATTGACGATGAAGAAAAGTTCATCGCGTAACCATTGGTGGTAGCTCCTGCGCTTGATGTACCAGAAGCAGCACCGTGAGTATTACCTGCATACGATAATGTATCAGTTCCATTACCTAATGAATACGTGTCATTTGAGTTAGTAGAGTCAGTAGCTAAAATGTCACCACCGTCACTATTTACTATTGTATCAGCACCGATTGAACCCGTGACGTTAGTAGTTGAACTATAGCCTAATAAAGTCACTGAGTTAACGATGGAAGAACTTGATGCACTTAAAGTAACCACAGAAGCGCCGCCACCAACAAGCTCGTTGTTGGTCACAGTTGTTACTATGCCGCCCGTGTTTGATGCAATAAGTGCAACGGAACCTGACCTTGCAGCAGTATTAACTGTTCCAGCACTGTAATCAATGGTCGCTGCCGCATCACCAGACAAGGTTGAAGCGATATCACCCTTACTATTTGTTACGTCAGCCTTTGCGCCACCACTTGCTCCGGTCACGTTAATAAAGGTGCTGGCTGTAATATTTGCGGTAATACCAGTAGTATCAGCAGCTACGATATCTCCAGTATCAATTTTCACACCACCGGCAGTTGCCGTTAACGCAACAGCACCCATTGCCGCTGCCGATGTAATTTCTGTTACTGTTAGAAGGCCACTGGTGGCGGTCATTGTGACATTACCAATAATATCAGCCTCAATAATACCCGCAGTAACAGTAGTACCACCACTTAATAATACGGTTGCAAGGTTATCTGAATCAGTAGAAACTCCAGCATTGTCACCAATCTCATCGACAACTACTGACCCAGCAGCACTCGTTAAAGTAATCGAAGTTAACTTATCAGCGTCTGTAATTTTACCCAAAGAAATATCATCAGTTGCTGTAATTGACACTGTTGCTAATACAGCTTCATTGAGCACGTCATCGATAGTGACTTTATCTGAAGCAACGACTGTAACACTTGTTAGTAAATCAGAACCAGCCAAGATATCATCAAAGGTGATGTCTTTAACTGCATTGATTGTTAACGAAGTTCCAGCAGTAACATTGATGTCACTTTGAGCTGTGCTGCCCACTATTTCAGCAAAG
This sequence comes from Candidatus Njordibacter sp. Uisw_058, assembly GCF_047730065.1. GTDB lineage: Bacteria > Pseudomonadota > Gammaproteobacteria > Pseudomonadales > Balneatricaceae > Njordibacter. Next base: position 554,277 of record NZ_CP159829.1, on the reverse strand, counting down.
TCGAGTGTAAGTGCAGTGATATTGGTAGTTACAATATTTCCATCCTGGGCAGTGTTCACGTCAATTGTTGATGTACCCTCTGCTGCAGTAAATGCAACGTCAATCGCATCAACTTCTGCAGCAGCTGCTGTGGTACTCGAATTCGCATTCACCACAACACTAGAACCTGTAACCAAACCTGCCAAATCAACTGAGTCATTTGCAATTGCACTTGTTGTAAATACAACCGCTCTATCCGAACTTGAAACCGTTGTTTTTGCACCAACTGTTGCATCTAAGTTAATATTTTCAACACCGACTAAAACTAAGTTATGTACTAGGTCACCCGTTAAAGTGAGGGTGTCCGTTCCATCTCCACCAGATATCGTGTCCGTCGTTTCTAAAGCTGTTGTTTTAACACGGATATTGTCATCACCGGCCTCACCAAATAAGTATATCGCTCCAAGGCCGCCGTTGTCTAAATCAATAACATCGTTACCACCACCAAGCATAATGGTATTAGTTTTTGTAGATATTGCTGTCTCATTAATTAATACGTTGTCATTACCCGACCCTAAAAACATAGTCAGTCCAGTTGTAGCACCGTCAATTTCATCAGTTGAGTAGATGTTTGGTGATACCAAGGCAGAAGACCCTGTAATTCCACCTGTGTTTGCAGTGGCTGTAAAGGTTTTAACATCCAGAGTATCAATTGCACCAAACTTCAGTGCTGCAGGGTTGATAATAGTATAGGCAGAGGAACTAACAAAGGCGTTGGCAGCAAATGTTGCTTCACTACTTCCAGAAATGGTAAGCGACATTCCACCAGATTTAGGTGTTGTGATACTTGTTACAGTGTTAGCCGTGCCATTTAACGTAAGTGTTGCCCTTTCAAAACCCGTGTCTACATCAACAGCCACATTCTTAGCAGATGTAACATTCATTAAAATATTATCATCTGATCCGGTTAACCCTGAGGCATAGTTAACAGTCATTGTATTGTTAAATTGACCAGAAAAGCCTAGGGCCATTGTCGCACTAGAGGCATTGTCTACCACTATAGCGCCAGTTGAATTAGTAGTAGCAAAAGACTTTACACCGGTAATATTAGTCATATCTACAGTCGTATCACCTAAAGACTTTAGATTAAGATTCTCTATATTAGTGAGGGTCGTGCCACGCTCAACTGAAGCATTACCTTCAGTGACAGTTGCAACAGTATTTGTATTGTTGGACGAAGTCGTGTCAACAGAGTCGACCTGGTTACCATCAATTAACCAATTCAACGTAACAACACCACCTCCAGTATCGACTGCATCAACCCTATTTGCCAGACTTGAATGGGCATCAACCGCAGCAGTAAGGGCTGCCGTCGAAGCATCTTGATTTGCACCAGTAACAAAGGAAACAGCGTGACCATTAATCGTTACAACGTCAGTTGATGAACCACTTACGTACGTAATCGTAACCGTTTGAACTTCCGTTATTCCAGTATTTGAAGTTATATTAATTATGTCGTTGTCTGTCGTCGTTGCATCTGTGGCGGTATCACTCGTGCCCAACGTCAATATGTTTGCAGTAAAGGTATCGTCACCAATTCCACCAGCAAATGTGTCCGCACCAGTAGTCATCGAAAAAGTTTTAGCTGTTGCTAAAGCAGTAACCAAAGCTGCATCTGCAGTCGTTTTGACAGTAGCAGCGGCAGTAGCGGCAGTAGCAGCGGCAGTAGCCGTAGTTGCTGCTGCTGCTACTGCAGTTGCAGCAGTTACATTATCAACAGTGTTTTGTGTTGTCGCTGCAGATGTAGTGGTTAGCGCAGCAGCAGCAGTAGTGATAGCACTTGCAGCAGCAGTAACGGCAGCTGCATTACTGACCGCAGTTGCAGCTGCCGTTACTGATGCAGTTGCATTTGTAACACTAATTACATTCCCAGCAGCAGTCGCTGCGGCTGTAACTGACGCAGCGGCAGTAACAACAGCAGCATCATAAGTAACAATAGCAGCAGCGTGAATAACTTCTGCTGCATCAAATGTAAGAATAGCAGCAGCATCAGCTGCCGTTGCAGCAACCAGAGCAGCATCTGCAGTGGTTTTTGAACCAGAAGCCTCAGCTTCCGCTGCTACAGCAGCAGCTGCGGCAGCTGAAGCAGCACTAACAGCAGTCGCAGCAGTTGTATCATCTAGAGTGCTCGATGGTGTTGCGGCAGACGCAGCTGTTAACGCTGCAGCTGCAACAGTTACTGCCGTTGCAGCAGTTGTAACTGCAGTAGCATCGTTTACAGCGGCCACAGCCGCAGTTTGAGAAGCCGTTGAAAGTGCAATAGTCGTTACAGTAGTTGCAGCTGTCGCAGCAGCTACTTTAGAAGCAGCAGCAACAACAATAGCAGCATCATAAACAGTAATAGCTGCAGCATGAACCACTGCTGCCGCTTCAAAAGCAGCAACAGCAGCAACAGCAGCGCTAACCATACTTGTAATAGTTGTAGCGACATCAAATAATGCTGGAACAGTCTGTACGCCCACTGTGGCAAAGTTTTCTCGAACTGCATTAGCTGCCACATTACCTACGTAGGCCTCCTTTTTTGCTGCAGTATCCAGTGCCGCGGTAAATAATTCAGCAACTGCTAATTTATTTGCCACTATTGAAGCATCATCACCTGTAGCTCCATCCAGGATGTTTGCAGCAATTTCAGCCTTGGTCATAGTGTTTGCAGTTAAGGCATCTTTGTAGAACTTCAATCCAGAATCGTCAGGATTGCGACCAAACGTTTGCAAGTAAATTGCGGTTACTGTTGCAGTGTCCGTTTTCCCTCCAAACAAAGCGACAGCTTCTGTCGAAGTAGAAAATGATTCACGAATAGCAGTTGTGTCAGTATCGTCTCCCAACCTAGCTACCCAATAGGCTAGACCATCAACGTCCGCTCCACGACCGTAGAAGCTAATGTACATTTTTTGCACTATTTGTGCTGTTGTTAAGGCTGCAGCCATTAAAAATTATCCTTCAGTGTTCATATGCGTATACAAGTTCATCAACTTTATGGGACTAACATAGTATCAATACACGTTATTTCAGCACAGTGACGACCAATTAAGCGCTCAAGTTAGGCTTATCAGAGATCACTAATGCATGCACCAATGTTTTGGCATTTGGTACACAACCCACACCTAGGGTTTGTACGTAATCAGTTGTCGCTTACACAAATTGAATCCCTATAACCTTAATTGCGGCAATATTTAGCCGCCCTAGACCATAGTTATGCAATTTATATACCAATAAGTTTAATGTGGGAAGCGAAGCCAATAGTCACCATGTTTATGGTCTAATAAAATGTTACGACGAAGCCTCCCTGTTAGTGCCAAGTTTACGGAATAAACAACAATGAGTCTAATATACGCTACTGCCAATTAAATTCTGAACCACCTAAGCGAATTTATTATTTGCAACTTAGTTCTGCTTTAATGGTGCAACAAAGAGAACACATTAGAACTTTCTAAATGAGTGAGGCTACAAAAACTTAAGGTTAGGCTGGTTTTAGGATAATCCGCCGAACATCAGCTATAGCTAGATCGAGCGGCTACTCAATAAATTAAATATTTTGAGCATCTAACATACACGCAAAATCAGTAATAACCGTAGCTTACAAACTCTCAACTCTCGTTTAAGGGCAGTTATAGATAAGTTTAACCTGTAAGAGTGAACCTAAAAAAGCGTTCAAAATAGAGGTTATAAGGCCATAGAACACAAAGAAAATATTGGCACAGAGGGACAAATAGAAGTAAAGAAATACACCCGCGACTAGCCATGTGAATCCAGAACAGAAAAACCAAACATATCAAAGGTTAATCCTCAGCCACACTGAAAAACTCCTTTAAGTCTTCTTAGCTTTAGACTTGGCCTAAGGACTGCTGCCTGAGCAAATAAATATATAAGATATACAAGCCCTGCAACTAGGTATAATCGATCCACTTTGTTAAGTTTTGGAAAGTTCGCTTAGCTTATGGGTTTTACCTTTTTTTAAGCAAGTGTCGTAACTTAGTGCTTAAATTCTGGTTATCAGCACTTTGCTAATCATGACTATATCCAGCAATCTCATTTTCTAGGTTTAACACATTGTTTGGCTCGGCTTTAAATCAAAAGAAACAACAATTCTATCTCTATCTGTAGAGAAAGGGATAGTTCCATGATAGAGGGAGGATGGGAAAAGAATCATATCGCCTACCTCAGGGTTATGAATTATTTTTGGGGAATTTGGATCCGATCTATTTGAGCCCGCCACATTAAATATAATAGCACCCTCATTTTTATTCAGTGATGGAACGACTTTCAAATAAATGACACCACTTAACCAACCAGCTTGATGGATATGAAGGTTGTGATAGCCCTGTTCTTTCAGCATCATGTGCCACCCCATTATATTCTTTTCAGCAGGCCATTTTTCGATAAATGAACAGGACTCGTTTTTAAATTTTTCAAAGTAAGCGTCTATCTCGTTTAAAATAATCTCTTTTAGTGTCACAATATTGGAATTTGGATATCTAAATAAGTTACCAACAGTTTGAAATCCTCCACGACCAGATTGCTTAGGTGGCTGCCATACTGTTTGAATATTTTTCAAATCTTCGATAAGGTTTTTTATGAACGAATTTGAATTTTCCATCTTAGACGAAAGATTAGAGAAGTGTAAAAACTCTAGTGGTTTTCTGCAAAACCTATGTGCCGTATCTTTTTGTTGAGATTCGCCTATAAATGAAGCAAAAGCAGCAACCCTTAAATTCCCACCATCTAATTCCACCGTATCCTCAATTCTCTTATAAATCTCTTTAGTGTTTCCTATAGCATATAAGCATTCAAGAGCGAGACTTCTGGAAATTGGCGTATTGTAACTATCAAACAAACTTAAGGCTTTTTGAAATTCGCCTTGATCGAAAAACATAGAAGCCATACTCTTCGTGACTGATATTTCAAATGGCGCAAGTGATATGTATTTTTTGTAGCACATCTCAGCATCTTCAAATTTACCAAGAATTTGCAGTAAATTTCCCAAATGATCATAGGCTTCTGCGAAGTCGGGTTTCAATATGAGTGCTTGCCTGAAGCTTTCTTCTGCCTCATCTAGCCTGCCCCGTTCTTTAAGTATGACACCCAGGTTGTTGTGGGGTTCAGCAAAATCAGGTTTCAACGCTATTACTAGCTTATAGCCTGCTTCAGCCTCTTCTAATCTGCCCAATTCTTTAAGAGTGTTACCCAAGTTGTAGTGGGCTTCGGCAGAATCAGGCTTTAACGTTATCGCTTGCCTCAAGCTTGCTTCAGCCTCATCAAATCTGCCCAGTTCTTGAAGCGAGATACCCAAGTTGCTGTGAGCTTCGGCAATGTTTGGACTAATTTCTAATGCATTCTCAAAATGCTGCAAAGCAGACATCCAGTCTCCAGTATTTTTTGCTATAGAGCCAAGGTTGTTTGAAATTTCAGCTGACTTAGGATTGATAACTGATGCTTTTTCATATGCCTTTTTTGCTTTATCAATCTGTTCATCCTGTTGAAAAGCTGTTCCAAGATTTATCCACACATTAATATCTTCCGGCGCTATTTCAGCAGCCTTCTCAAGGATTGTTATCGCTTCAAAAACCCTTTTACCCTGTCTAAGAAATTCCCCTAAACTAACCATACAATTAACATCAGTTGGCTCAAGCTCATGTACTTTTTCACTTGCCTCTATTGCCCCAGAAAGATTTTTATTTTCGTAGTGCAGTGAGCCTAGTAATCTCCAAATCTGAGTTAAGTGAGGTTTAAGTGTGACGGCCATACCTGCATCAGCAATAGCCCCAATAATGTCGTTAGAATGCAATCGGATGAGCGCCCTTGTTGCATGCGCCTCAGCATGATTTGGATTAGATATTAAAACCTTTTCAGTTAAATCCAGAGCTTCCTGACTTCTCTGGTTAGCATTGAGACAAGCAGCCAAGACGAGCCAACTTTCTGGATTATTCTCCGAACAGTTATATCCAATTTTCGCCTTTTTCAAAGCTCCTTCGGGATTAGATTGCTTTAGTAATAATCTTGCCTGATTACGATAGATAGATGCTAATTCTGAATTAATTGATGCCGCTGTTAAAAGTGCTCGTTCCGCCTCAACATCTTTTTTATCGAGCAGGAGCACATGACACAGTAATGAAAACGCTTCTGCGTGGTTGGGTTGGCTTTCTATTAATTTTTGCAGCCATTCTTGTGCTTCTTGAAATTTACCAGCTTCACGAAATTTGATTGCAGGCGCGAGTTCATCAGAACTAGACTCTATACTAACAACGGATACGCTTAATTGCCCTTTTAAAGCATCAACCTTATCCCCAGCCAATCCCACCTTTCTGCCCTGTTCAAGAACTGCCTTAGCTACTTCCAGTTGGTTTTCTTTGATAAGCGCATCAATGTAGCTCAGCCAATACTGTTCTATCTTTGGATTGCTTTCGAGAGCAGTTTTAAATAACGGTAGTGCCGAGTCAGCTTTGTTAACTGATACTGCTAATACGCCGAGGTTATGGTTTGCGTCTGGATGCAAAGGCTGAGATTGCAAGATAGCTCGATATAAACGTTCCGCATCTTGAAGCTTGCCCTCTTTATGTGCTGCAACACCTTGCTGCAGTGCTTGTTCGATAGTCAGTTCCATTTAAAGCTCTTAATATCTGTTTTGGTAAATTTTGTAAGCGGGTGATGTAAAAATCTCCTACACTTAAAGATTTTATTAATTATCTGTGAGAGACTTTATATTATTTTTTAGAAATTAAGAAGGGCAGTCGCTACGCATACAAATCATATGATGTTATTTGCTATGGAAAAATGCAGTGAAGGTTTGTAATCCCCCCATTTTTAACATCAAGCAAAACTAGGGAGATTCTCAGTTATAGCAGCTGTCGAGGCGGAACCCCCGTCGATCGCTGAGTGTGGACGAGTATTATTATAGGTCCATTGCTACAGCGTTGCCAATAATTGTGCATGTTCAATGTCTTCAAAACAAATTTAGTTCAAGCAGCTCGTGCCGTGCCGTTCGATTAAATCGCTCAACATAGGCATTTTTTGTTGGTTTTCCAGGCTGAATATAAAGCAATGTAATCTGCTCTTTTATGGCCCAGTCAATAAGCTCATGACTTATGAATTCAGGACCGTAGTACCTTCGGCGTAGCTTTATTTAACAGTTCATCTCTACGAAAATTATTGCCGATCAACTCAATAATTTAGGAGAACGATATGCCCGATGTTAACACTACTCAGCATGTAACTGGCAAGTGGTTTACACTTTTGAAATGGCCTTGTGTATCGCACTGCGCATGATTAGGTGATCCGATTCGTAAACCACTTAAAAGTTACATTGAAGGATAGGTGCGTATTCAGTATTATGGAGTGTGCTGGTTGTGGTTGGAATACGAGCTGTACTTAAAGTTCTCACAGATTGGATGCTTGAAGATGTAATTCACTTAATTTTGTGGGAACTTTATTTTTAGTGGTTTTATCATGTTTGGATACGTATTGAATTCAGCCAGTACATTCCAGCGTTCAATTAAACCCGATCTAAGGTATAAATAAGAGCCTGATTTCATAAACTGCTCTGAGTCTAATTGTGTGCGTTCCATTATTGTTATTTCAAAGTCAAACATCCTATTTAACATCGGCCTTATCGCTTGTAGGTCTATTTTAAACTGTTTTACATTCTCCTCAATATAACCAAAACGCACACTAAATGGGTAGAAGAGGGTCCTTAATATAAATTGGTCGTCCTCAGAAAACACTGAACCTACTTTGCGCCTAATAACGCTAGTTCCAAACGGCTCCATTCCATCTTTTAAGTAGTCAGGGCTATCTGGGACGCCCCACCATTTTTTACCCTGTGCTGTCATCTCATAAAGACTTTCTGTCTCTTCAATGCCCATCCAATCGCACAACGCAGGAATGGTTTTTCTGGGAAATTCCTTTAAATCCTCAAGACGTACTCCAACAGACCTTTGTTTGTGATAAATAATATTATCTATTTCAAAGAGCATTATGATAATTTTAGTCGGAATGTCAGTATATTTATTGTTATGAAAGCTACTTCTAACCCAAGATTCACAAGCCTGTATCGGTTCACGGACCATCATGACCCAATTAGCATGAGGTGCTGACTGTACAAAATTAAGTTTTGCGAAGTTATCTGGGTTATGGATATGATAAAACATTAAGTTTTTAAGATTATGGTCTTTCAGAGCCTTATCGTAGGCCATGTGTACTAATTTAAAAAAAACATAAGCGTCAAGATGATCGTTTAGGTCCATAAGGCACTGTAGTTCCGCACGAAATGCGGCTTTGTCGACCCTAAGCACTTCGTGTCGTTGATCTCCAACATTTGCCATTCCTTCCTTTTGTCCCAGATAATTAATGTGCTGCTTACTTTTTGTTTGAATCGAACTTTGAGCGGAGGCATCGAATAGAACTTCGTAGGTTGCAATAAATCGATCTGCCATTTCGCTCCATCCACCTGAAGTTATCGTATCCCAGGTGGAATGATCAAAAAACTCACTGAAATAAATACTAGGCATCGTAGATACCTCTGGATGACCATCAATCAGGCTGTGCAGCAAGCCTGTGCCACTCCTTCCAAAATGGACTAGCGCCACTGTCTTATTAGGTCCAATGATCTGAGGAAAGGATTCTTTCGTCGTTACTTTTGGATTCCTGATGACTTTATTGTCAGCTTTACTTAGGAGACTGCACACTTCATTTAGAGCACTTTCAGCATTCCCCCCCCCTTGGTAAAGACTAAAACTCAAAACAGATTTTGCAATCTGAGCATACTTAGAACCTGCCTTCGGATTAATCGTTGAAAGGAGTTCCTCTATGTCAGTAGTCTGTAACTTCGTCGTTTGGAGTGGAAATGTCAGGTTACTCCATGCTTCAGCATAGTCAGGCTTAATCTTGATGGCCTGTTTGTAGCTTTTTATCGCAGCCTCCAAATCACCTTTACTATTCAGGGCATTCCCCATATTGTTATAGACTTTATCAAGGTAAGGATTGATCTTGAGAGCCTTTTTATAGCTACCTATTGCGGCCTCTAGGTCACCCTTATCATTGAGGGCAAGACCCATATTATTATTGGCCTCAGCAGAGTTAGGCATGATCTTTAAACCTTGCTTTAGGCTTATGATGGCAGCCTCTAGGTCACCCTTACTCCTCAGGGCCATACCTAAATTGACATGTGTTGAAAATGAATTAGGTTCAAGATTGAGAGCTTGTTTAAACCATTTTATGGCAGCATCAATTTGCATCAAACTCAGACTGGAACCACCAGCGATATTGCAAAGGTGGGCTGAATTCGGAAACTGTTCCAGCATTTGGCTAGATTCATACAAGGCTTGCTGCCACTGCCCTTGAGTGTAGAGCTTAACAATAGGCTGCAACTGTTTCGAGGGTGGCTTTTGCCTAGTTATTGTTGGGCTCTCCACTTTCAATTTATCTGGCGCAGTAATTTTCAATCCGTTTTCAGCGATTAGTCGCTCTAGCTTTTCAAATGACTCACCTTTGGCTCCTTTGCCTTTAGCCTGCTCAAGCACGGCTTTTGCATCAGCTATTCGATCTAGTTTTATCATAGTATCAATGTAGCTTAGCCAGTATTGACCTATACTGGGATTAGCTTCTAAGGCTGTTTTAAGGAATGGCAGTGCCTCTTGGGCCTTACCAACACTAACGGCCAATACTCCCATATTATGATTAGCATCAGGGTGTTTTGGCTGTGCCTTAAGTATGGCTGTATAAAGGCGGTCTGCTTCTTGAATCTGCCCAGCTTTATGGACTTTAACAGCTTTTTGAAGGGCTTCTTCTAATGTCAGTTTCATAATCATTTCATCTAAAATGTGAGGCGCAACTGTTCTTTAACGAACTAACGCAGGTAAATTCAAAAACGCTAATTGTTTGACTTGCATCAGTTCTATATGGTGCAACAGTAGTTGAGCCACTCAACCAGCTCGTAACAGTGAAATTAAGTTCATCCATATCCAAGCTGGCATGTTTAGCGGCAATTACCATTGTGTTTTCCTTAAATATCGTTGGGATAGTCTTGAGAAAATTACATTTCCCGACCTAGTAAGTGTCGATATTAACGTCTATCAAAGTGAGTCTAGGCTAGACTATCACCCTTATATATTCTCATCATTAATAGTTCATAGAAGCAAAATATAACCATGATTCTAGTGCTTATGGTAGGTTCGGTAGGCCACATTTTTTCGAAAGCCTAAATAGTGATGATCGAATTGTTTTTTCGTAATTCAAAAATAGTTTTTGCCTTACTGGAGATTCGTCTAAATTTCTAAGTAGGACGCTTTGCCGCGTTCTACTGTAGTTGTTTTACTTAATGTGCGTAAACTATTGCAAGTCTATTTTATTCAGTTCTAGAAAGCTAACTCAGCTTACGGATTTTAGCTTTTTTGGATTTAAGTAAGTCACGTAGCTTAGTGCTTGGCTTTTGTTGCATATCATGTCCTTCACTCTAAGGATCCTTTGGAGCAATCATTTTGGTTTAACATCAAATGCTAAAACAATGCGCTCTTCTTCTGCCTCAAATGGAATCGTGTAGTGTGTTAGGGATGCAGGAAATAAAACCAAGCTTCCGGTAACTACATTTATTATTTCTTTCACATTTATTCGAGTATCAGTTGCATCTATTTCTTCTCCTAAAGAAACAACTAAGTTGCCACTTTCAGCCTTTGATTTTGGAGGAACATTGATGTACAAACTCCCACTGAGCCATGCGTTACTATGGATGTGAGGCTTTAATTCACCACCACTTTTCATACTGATAAGCCAACCGTAAAGACTGTACTCAGTTGGCCATTTTTTTATCAAGCCATCTTTGCTATCTTTAAAGTTACTGCGATATTTCTCTATTTCTAATCGGATAGCTTTTTGAATTTGCTCTGTGAAACTATCCTTTATATCAAATAAATTTCCAGAAGTTTGGTAACCGTTAACAAGGAGGGGTTGTTTTCGATTCGATACCCTGTCCTCATTGAGGATGAATCTTGCCTTTCCGACAAAAATTTCTTCAAAATCATATTGAGTATTCATGTCAATATGTGAAACATATTGTAGTGGTTCCCTGCAAAATAGATTGGGCTTTTCCACCCCATATTTCAATGCGGAACGGCAAGTAAGTGAGCCAATAGTTGCGTTGGAAGTATCCTCGTTGATCAAGTAATCTAATTTATCAAAAAAAAGTGACTGTTTATCCAGTAGGTAAAAACACATTAATAGGCTGTTGTGGGCTTCGGCATAGTCAGACTTCAACGCGACCACTTTCTTATAGCTTGCTTCAGCCTCATCTAATCTACCTATTTCTTGGAGAATGATACCTAAGTTGTAGTGGACTACGAAAGAGTCAGGTTTCAACGCTATCGCCTGAGTGTAGCTTGCTTCAGCCTCATCTAATCTACCTAGTTCTTGGAGCGTGATACCCAAGTTGTTGTGGGCTTCTGCTAAGTCAGGTTTCAACGCTATCGCTTGCCTGCAGCTTGCTTCAGCCTCTTCCAATCTGCCCAGTTCTTGGAGCGTGTTACCCAAGTTGCTTTGAGCTTCAGCGTCTTGAGGCATTAATTGCACAGATTTTTGATTGGCAACTAATGACTCACTTATTCTTCCAGTTTGTTTGAGTAAAGCACCCAAAACTTTCCAGGCGAATTGATGACTGGGGAATTGTTGAGTAATAGATTTTGCTAACTTATCAGCATCGTCATACCGCCCATTTTCATAATGCTCTAAGAGGCTTTTTATTTCTGCCTCAGACGGACTGATAGCTTTTAAGTTTTGTTTTTTTGCCTTCTTCTGGTTTTTGTTTTCGGCTAATTTTTTTCGCTTTTCCGACAATATTAGACTTTTCTTTTGCATATTTAGTTTAGGCTCGTTTACCTCAGTTGTTGGTGTGATGTGAGTTTCGACAGCATCAACCTTATCCCGAACCAATCCCACCTTTTTACCCTGTTCAAGAACTGCGTTCGCATCATCAAACTGGTTAGCTTTGATTAGGGCATCAATGTAACTGAGCCAAAACTGTTCTATCTTTGGATTAGCCTCAAGAGCGGTTTTAAATAACGGCAGTGCCGCATCAGCTTTATTAACTGAGACTGCTAATATGCCTAGATTATGGTTAGCGTCTGGATGTAAAGGCTGAGATTGCAAGATAGCGCGATAAAGACGTTCAGCTTCTTGTAGCTTACCTTCTCGATGTGCAGCAACACCTTGCTGTAATGCTTGTTCAACCGTTAGTTCCATTAAATTCTCTTACACGAAGCTTCGTACATGTTGTAACTACCTGTTTTAACTTGTTATTGCATAGTTATTGCAACTTATTTTCCATTTTACTCAGTGTACTGATTTTTACAGGAGTCGGATAGAAAATTTTTTGACGTCTAAAATTAGCAGTATTCTCTCACTGTCATTTAACATCTTTTCCGAGTGTGATTATGCCAGTCAGTCAAAGTGTCATTCATAATTATACACAACTGAAACCGTGCATTAATGAGTAATTTTAAAACACTTTAGAAATACAAAGCGTTAATTCAAAAAAGATTAAATTGGAGATTCAAGTTTAATTGGATTTAACGCGCTTTGCTTTGCTGACAGATTTTTGGGGTTATTACTTGGAGGGGGTATACGCCTGCTCGGCAGATTAGGTTTCGGTATAGTTAGTAGAGGAATAGAAGGAGATGCATTACTACTAGTATTGCTTTTCACTTTACCCTTTTCCTTTGCCAGACTGGCTATTGGTTGAGTAGTTTTTCTAACACGTATACTCAGTCTATCACTCAAGTCACTTAACGCACTCATCAATTTTTTGAGCTAACTCAACTTGCGGATTTTAGCTTTTTTGGATTTAAGTAAGTCACGTAGCTTAGTGCTTGGCTTTTGTTGCATATCATGTCCTTCACTCTAAGGATCCTTTGGAGCAATCATTTTGATTTAACATCAAATGCTAAAACAATGCGCTCTTCTTCTGCCTCAAATGGAATCGTGTAGTGTGTTAGGGATGCAGGAAATAAAACCAAGCTTCCGGTAACTACATTTATTATTTCTTTCACATTTATTCGAGTATCAGTTGCATCTATTTCTTCTCCTAAAGAAACAACTAAGTTGCCACTTTCAGCCTTTGATTTTGGAGGAACATTGATGTACAAACTCCCACTGAGCCATCCGTTACTATGGATGTGAGGCTTTAATTCACCACCACTTTTCATGCTGATAAGCCAACTGTAAAGACTGTACTCAGTTGGCCATTTTTTTATCAAGCCATCTTTGCTATCTTTAAAGTTACTGCGATATTTCTCTATTTCTAATCGGATAGCTTTTTGAATTTGCTCTGTGAAACTATTCTTTATATCAAATAAATTTCCAGAAGTTTGGTAACCGTTAACAAGGAGGGGTTGTTTTCGATTCGATACCCTGTCCTCATTGAGGATGAATCTTGCCTTTCCGACAAAAATTTCTTCAAAATCATATTGAGTATTCATGTCAATATGTGAAACATATTGTAGTGGTTCCCTGCAAAATAGATTCGGCTTTTCCACCCCATATTTCAATGCGGAACGGCAAGTAAGTGAGCCAATAGTTGCGTTGGGAGTATCCTCATTGATCAAGTAATCTAATTTATCAAAAAAAAGTGACTGTTTATCCAGTAGGTAAAAACACATTAAAAGGCTGTTGTGGGCTTCAGCATAGTCAGGCTGCAACGCGATCACTTGTGCATAGCTTGCTTCGGCTTCATCTAATCTGCCCAGTTCTTGTAGAGTGGTGCCCAAGTTGTAGTGGGCTGCTGCATAATCAGGTTTCAACGATACTGCTTGTGTGTAGCTTACTTCAGCCTCATTAAATCTGCCCAGCTCTTGGAGCACGGTACCTAAGTGATTATGGGCTTCAGCGTAGTCAGGCTTCAGTACTATCGCTTGCTTGAGACTTGCTGCAGCCTCACCTAATCTGCCCAGCTCTTTGAGCGTGTTGCCCAAGTTATTATGGGCTTCTGCATAGCCAGAGTTCAACGCTATCGCTCGCGTGTAGATTGCTTCAGCCTCATCTAATCTACCCAGTTCTTTGAGCACGTTACCTAAGTTGCTGTAAGCTTGGGCATAGTCAGGTTTCAACGCTATCGCTCGCCTGTAGCTTGCTTCAGCCTCATCTAATCTACCCAGTTCTTGCAGCGTGTTACCCAAGTTGCTATGAGCTAGGGCATAGTCAGGTTTCAACACTGTCGCCTGCTTATAGCTTACTTCAGCCTCATTTAATCTGCCTAGTTCTTTGAGAGTGATACCTAAGTTATAATGGGCTGTGGCAAAGTCAGGTTTCAACACTATTGCTTGCGTGTAGCTTGCTTCAGCTTCATCGAATCTGCCCAGTTCTTGTAGAGTGGTGCCCAAGTTGTAGTGGGCTTCGGCGTCTTGTGGCACTAATTGCACAGATTTTTGATTGGCAACTAATGACTCACTTATTCTTCCAGTTTGTTTGAGTAAAGCACCCAAAACTTTCCAGGCGAATTGATGACTGGGGAATTGTTGAGTAATAGATTTTGCTAACTTATCAGCATCGTCATACCGCCCATTTTCATAATGCTCTAAGAGGCTTTTTATTTCTGCCTCAGACGGACTGATAGCTTTTAAGTTTTGTTTTTTTGCCTTCTTCTGATTTTTGTTTTCAGCTAGCTTGTTGCGCTTCTCCGACAATGTTAGGTTTTTCTTTTGCACAACTAATTTAGGCTCGTTTACTTGAGTTTTTAGGGTGAGCTGAGTTTCCAATGCATTTAATTTTTCTTGAGCTACATCCTGTTTTTTTGCCTGCTCAAGGACTTGCTTTGCTGCTTCAAACTGTTGCTCTTTAATAAGAGCATCAATGTAGCTAAGCCAAAACTGTTCAATCTTTGGATTGGCTTCAAGAGCAGTTTTAAATAACGATAATGCCACATCAGCTTTATTCACTGATACTGCTATTACCCCCAAGTTATGATTGGCATCAGGATGTTCTGGTTGTGTTTGCAAGATAGCACGATAAAAGCGTTCAGCATCTTCTAGCTTACCTTCTTTATGTGCTGCAATTCCTTGCTGTAGTGCTTGTTTGATAGTCAGTTCCATTGAAAGCTCTTAAGATCTGTTTTGGTCAATTTTGTAAGTACGTGCTGTAAAAATTTCTTACACCTAAAAATTTTACTAATTATCTTTGGGAAATTCTATATTAATTTTTACAAATTAAGAAGAACAGTCGCTCCACATACAAATCATTTGTTGTTATTTGCTATGGAAAAATGCCCTTAACAACATTAGCCATGCCACTAGTTGCTGTCTTCTTTTTACGTGTCACTAATACTGATATTGTGCGCCGTTCACTGGCCATATCAGCCAACTTTTCATCCACTTTACTGTGTACTATTAAGCCAAGTTTCTTTACCACTTTATGGTTGCTTAACTTTACACTGGCAGTTTCAGCAAGATTAAACTCTTCGTATACGGCAAAAGCCATCTACATATTTTCAACTTTCACAGGCGGACTTGGCATTTATCGTGCGTTACTTCGATTAGGGTTTCGAGTTTGCCTGCCTTTTTCAAACGTCATTTCCATGCCAAATATACGTTCTACAGCTGCTTTTTCACTGCGGGTGCGTAGGCTTTTGCGAGCCTATTTCGTTCGGTTTTGGAAAGTTCACTTGGCTTGTGAGTTTTAACTTTGTTCCTTTAAAGTAAGTCTCACAATTTAGTGTTTGGCTGCTTCTGGAATTAAGTCGAACGAAACAATAATTCTATCCGCATCTGTTGAGAAAGGAATAGTCTTGTGATGGAGCGACGAAGGGAAAAAAACTATATCTCCTACTTCTGGTTGAAATATTAAGCTCGGGGAGTTAACGTTGTGGTAATGTTTGCCATTTAAACTGAATTTAATGGCACCTTCATCTTTTCCTAGCGATGGAACAACTTTTAAATAAATTACTCCACTTAACCATCCGGTAGTATGAATATGTGGGATCTGATATCCTTGTTGCTTTAAAACAACATGCCAACCCCAAAGATTATTTCTTGAAGGCCATTTTTTTATATAAGAGCAAGATTGATTTCTAAATTTTAAATAGTAAGCATCTAGCTCATCAATAATAATTGACTTAAGTTGTGCAATTTTCCCCGACGGACTTTTAAATAAATTCCTAGCAACAACTGTTTGAAAACCACCGGTAGTAGATTTTCCCATAGGCTCCCAAATAGTTTTTACCTTAACAAGCTCCTTAACTAGTTCTGTTATATATGCATTAGAATCTTTGAGGTTAGATGATAGATTAGAAAAATGCATAAAGTCCATCGGGTTAGAACAAAATTTATATGCGTTATGTTTTTTCTCCGATGCTGCAAAAAATGTGGTGAAAGCTGCAATACTTATATTGTCACTATTGATTTTAGATTGAATCTCAATTCTTTTATAAATCTCTTCTGTTCTTCCTAAAGCATACAGCGTTATTAAATCAAGTCCTCCAGCATTTTTGGAAGTGCATAAGTCGGCATTTTTTAGTGCCGCTTCGTATCGTTTGTTTTCGAATAATAATATCCACCTATTATACAATGCATCGTAGTAATCAGGCTGCAGGAGTATGGCTTGACTGTAGCTTGTTTCAGACGCTTCTAATCTACCCAGCTCTTTAAGTGTGTTCCCCAAGTTGTTGTGTGCTTCGGCATAATCAGGTTTGAACGCGATTGCTTGCGTATAGCTTGCTACAGCCTCGTCCAATCTGCCCAATTCTTGTAGCGTGTTCCCTAAGTTGCTGTGGGCTTCGGCATAGTCAGGCTGCAGCAGTATCGCTTGGCTGTAGCTTGTTTCAGCGGCTTCTAATCTACCCAGTTCACTATATGTGTTACCCAAGTTATTGTGTGCTTCGGCTAAGTCAGGTTTGAACGCGATTGCTTGTGTATAGCTTGCTTCAGCGTCTTCTAGTCTACCCAATTCTTTTAGAGTGACTCCTAAGTTGTTGTGTGCGTCCGCATCTTGAGGACGTAGTGCCACTGCGGTCTGGAAAGCATTTACAGCTTCAGAATTCCTTCCAGATTGCCCCAATATTGCGCCCAGCAATGTCCAGGCAAGCTGATATGTGGGAAATTCTCGAGTTGTCGATATCGCTAACTTTTCAGCGTCATCAAATCGCCCGTTCTGATAGTGTTCTAACATAGTATTGAGTTGTGCCTGAGACGGGCTTTTATTGCCAATCTTTTCTTTTTCATTTATGAAGGCTAAATGTCCTTCTAGGACATTTAATTTTTCTTCCGCCATTCCTTGATTTTTTGCCTGCTCAAGGACTTGCTTTGCTGCTTCAAACTGTTGCTCTTTAATAAGAGCATCAATGTAGCTAAGCCAAAACTGTTCAATCTTTGGATTGGCTTCAAGAGCAGTTTTAAATAACGATAATGCCACATCAGCTTTATTCACTGATACTGCTATTACCCCCAAGTTATGATTGGCATCAGGATGTTCTGGTTGTGTTTGCAAGATAGCACGATAAAAGCGTTCAGCATCTTCTAGCTTACCTTCTTTATGTGCTGCAATTCCTTGCTGTAGTGCTTGTTTGATAGTCAGTTCCATTGAAAGCTCTTAAGATCTGTTTTGGTCAATTTTGTAAGTACGTGCTGTAAAAATTTCTTACACCTAAAAATTTTACTAATTATCTTTGGGAAATTCTATATTAATTTTTACAAATTAAGAAGAACAGTCGCTCCACATACAAATCATTTGTTGTTATTTGCTATGGAAAAATGCCCTTAACAACATTAGCCATGCCACTAGTTGCTGTCTTCTTTTTACGTGTCACTAATACTGATATTGTGCGCCGTTCACTGGCCATATCAGCCAACTTTTCATCCACTTTACTGTGTACTATTAAGCCAAGTTTCTTTACCACTTTATGGTTGCTTAACTTTACACTGGCAGTTTCAGCAAGATTAAACTCTTCGTATACGGCAAAAGCCATCTACATATTTTCAACTTTCACAGGCGGACTTGGCATTTATCGTGCGTTACTTCGATTAGGGTTTCGAGTTTGCCTGCCTTTTTCAAACGTCATTTCCATGCCAAATATACGTTCTACAGCTGCTTTTTCACTGCGGGTGCGTAGGCTTTTGCGAGCCTATTTCGTTCGGTTTTGGAAAGTTCACTTGGCTTCTGTTGCATATTTGGCAATACTCTTTAACAAATGTTAAATACCAATTAAAACGTTACTGCGACTTGTTTTGTGAAAAATAATCTGGCTATCACTTTATAGCTAAAGTGTTGTTTTAGTATGATGGGTATTAAAGTGAGTATTTTTTACTAATAAATAACTAATTTTTTTAAAACAATAGGTTTCGTCTAGTTGATGATGCTCGGAAACAACCAATCTTACAGTTCCTCCCCTTTGAGTGACACTAAAACCCTTTGTTCTGGAAGCCTTTGAGCCAAACTCCTGGCTTTTAGCGAGGTCAATTTTGTTTTAAACTACCACAGTTAAATACCCAGCATTTAACCCTCCTCATAAGCCCAAACACAGGCACTTTTCACATAAAACCCTTACCATGCCACCACTAAAATATCCCATATAAGGCCCCTAATAGTGCTTGTGATGGCGTTATAATTAACTAATGCCACCAGATACTCAAAAGGCTTCTTATCTCACTCTGAATAGCACTTGCGGAGCACACAGGCATGCTTTAGGGGGCATGAGCCATAGGGTTTACCTATGTTATTATTTATATTCAACTACACAGATATGGTGCTCTACTTTTGTAGACCACTTACTAGTTAGACTGGGGTATAGGTTCTGTATTCAGCGGTATGGCGTGTTTGTTGTGGGAGAATACAAACTGCACTGGAGGTAAGAAGGTAAGGTATTAGAAAATTACTAAGTAATACAAGTGCTCTATTACATGAGAAATATTTCAAGTGTGTGTATGGCAATTAAAGAGTACGTTAATGCTATTAAGCTAATTATAATGATATTATTGCTCTAAGGAATACATCACGGTTTAAATCATGGAACTGACGTTGGGCCAGGCACTTCAGAAAGCAGTTGAAGCTCATAAAGCTGGGCAAATTCAAGAAGCAGACTGCCTCTATACAGCCATACTTAAGGCACAGCCTAAACATCCTGATGCTAATCACAATATGGGAGTATTGGCCGTTAGTGTTGGTAAGGTCCAAGAGGCACTTCCTTTCTTTAAAACAGCCATAACAGCTAATCCCAGTATAGGTCAATTCTGGCTAAGCTTTATTGATGCCTTGATTCAGTCAGACGAAGTTGTTGATGCTAAAGCTGTGCTTGATGAAGCTAAGGGTAAGGGAATCAAAGGTGAGGTTCTTGACCAGTTGGAGCAAAGGCTTAATGCACTAATTGAAGTCTCTATAGACCCACCACAAGACCAGTTAAATAGTTTGATTAACCTCTACCAGCAAGGGCAACTCCAACAGGCTTTGGCCAGCACTAAGCAATTTCTGAAACAGTTTCCTAATTCAATGACTCTGTATAATATTCAAGGCGTTGCTAGTGCAGGGTTGGGTCAATTTGATGCTGCCATAGACAGCTACAAACAGGCTCTAAAAATCAAGCCTGACTACGCTAAGGCCTATCTTAATATGGGTACTGCCTTGCAGAATAAGGGTGATCTAAATGCTGCAATAGACAGCTATAAACAGGCTCTAAAGATCAAGCCTGACTTTGCTGAGGTTTATAGTAATATGGGTAATGCCCTGAGTGACAAGGGAGACCTAGATGCCGCAATAAACAGCTATCAACAGGCTATAAAGATCAAGCCTGACTCTGCTGAGATCTATATTAATATAGGTAGTTCCCTAAAGAATAAGGGTGATCTTAAGGCAGCTATAGACAGCTTCAAACAGGCTTTAAAGATTAAGCCTGACTCGCCTGCAGCATGGAATAATCTGTTATTTCCACTCCAAGCAATGAAGTTACAGACTCCTGACATTGAGAAACTCCTTTCAACCATTATTCCGAAGGCCGGTTCTAAGTATGCTCAGATTGCAAAATCTGTTTTGAGTTTTAGTCTGCACCAAGGGGGGGGGAATGCTGAAAGTGCTTTAAATGAAGTGTGCAGTCTCCTAAGCAAAGCGGACAATACAGTCATCAGAAATCCAAGAGTAACGGCGAAAGAATCTCTTCCTCAGATTACTGGACCTAATAAGACAGTGGCGCTAGTCCATTTTGGAAGGAGTGGCACAGGCTTGCTGCACAGCCTTATTGATGGTCACCCAGAAGTATCTACGATGCCGAGTATTTATTTCAGTGAATTCTTTAATAAAACCACCTGGGATAAAATAGTGTCAGGTGGATGGAGCAAGATGGTAGATCACTTTATTGCCAACTACGAGGTCTTATTTGATGCTTCAGTTCAAAACCCAGTTGAATCCATAAGTTCAAAGTTTATTGCTAATTTGGGTCAAAAGGAAGGAATGGCAAATGTTGGAGATCAACAAAACGAAGTGCTTAGGGTCGACAAGGCCTTATTTCGTGCGGAACTACAGCGCCTTATGGACGTTCATGATCATCTTGACACTTTTGGCTTCTTTACATTAGTTCACAAAGCCTATGATAAGGTTCTGAACGATTTTAATCATAAACACCTAATGTTCTATCATATTCATAATCCAAGCAGGCACACAAAGCTTAATTTTGTTCAGGCAGCACCCAATGCCAATTGGGTCATGATGGTCCGAGAACCATTACAAGCTTGTGAATCTTGGATCAGAGGTCACCTTGATAACAATGAATATACTGACATTCTGACTAAAATCATCACAATGCTCTTTGCAGTAGATAATATTATTTATCACAAACAAAGGTCTGTTGGAGTACGTCTTGAGGATTTAAAGGAATTTCCTAGAAAAACCATTCCAGCGTTGTGCGATTGGATGGGCATTGAAGAGATGGAAAGTCTTTATGAGATGACAGCACAGGGTAAAAAATGGTGGGGCGACCCAGAAAGCCCTGACTACTTAAAAGATGGCATGGAGCCGTTTGGAACCACTGCTATTAGGCGCAAAGTAGGTTCAGTGTTTTCTGAGGACGACCAATTTATATTGCGTACCCTCTTCCACCCATTTAGTGTGCGTTTTGGTTATATTGAGGAGAATGCAGAACAGTTTAAAATAGACCTGCAAGCGATAAGGCCGATGTTAGATAAGTTGTTTGACTTTGAAATAAAAATAATAGAACAGACACAGGCAGACTCAGAGCAGTTTATAAAATCAGGCTCTTATTTATACCTTAGATCGGGCTTGATCGAACGCTGGAATGTACTGGCTGAATTCAATACGTATCCAAACATGATAAAACCACTAAAAATAAAGTTCCCACAAAATTAAGTGAGTTACGTCTTTAAGTACCTAATCTGTCGCCCTGTACATGATAAAAACGCACCGATGCGTGATGGCCCTGCTGAAGGTATGATAATAATCTTCCCTGCTAATAGAAATCATTCTGTGATTTATCGTGGAGAAAAAATAAGGTTGACATTGGCGTTAATTTTTACAGTCTCTGACCTTTCATGGGTCCTAAAGTGCAGCTAGGCAATTAATTCAATTGTTTAAAATGTAGTAGCAGAACCCTACCGAGGCGAGCACATACTTTGGCCCTGCTCTACCATTTAGCAAAAAGCCACCGTTATGCCGATTGGGCACACGGTATGACATCAAATGCTAAAACAATACGGTCTTCTTCCGATTCAAATGGGATCGTGTGGTGGAGCAGTGATGCAGGGAAAAGACACAGGCTCCCAGTAATCACATCGATACTTTCACCTTGATTTTTATTCTCTCCTATTAGCTCTTCTTCTTCTATACAAACAACGAGATTGCCACTATCAGTCTTCGATTTTTCAGGAACGTTGATATAAATGCTTCCACTGATCCATCCAGTTTCATGCATATGGGGCCGCATTTCACCACCACTCTTCATGCTGATAAGCCAGCCATGAAGACGATAGTCTGTTGGCCAGGATGTAATTAATCCTTCTTGGCTATCTCTAAAACGAACGTGATACTTATCAATCTCTAAACGGAGAATTTTTTGGATATCCTTTGTAAGATCATATTCTAGGCTGAATAAATTACCTACCGTTTGATAACCATTAGTTAAAAGGCCCTGCCTTCTATCTGGAATCCTATGTTCATTTAAGATAGTTCTTACCGGACTAACAAATATTTTTTCAAAATCATATTGACTGCCTATCTCATTCTTTAATATGTAATTCAATGGATCTTTACAAAATAGATTCGACCTTTCTATTCCATATCTCAGGGCAGAACGACAGCCTAATGAGCCAATCATCGGATTGATTTCGCCCTGATTTATAAAATAATCTAATTGATCATAAAATCGTGTTTTTTGATCCTGATAATACAAACATTTCAATAAGTAATATTTGCTCCACTTAGCATCACTCAACTTAAAATGTACAGCAGCTTTTTCGTATTAACAAAGTCCCAAGAACAACAAGCCAAGGTTTGCATGGGCTTGAGCATAGTCTGGCTTTAACACTAACGCATGTTTGAAGCTATCTATAGCCGCATCCAGATCACCCTTATCACTTAAAATCTTCCCCATATTGTTATAGGCCTCAGCATTGTCGGGCTTAATCTTTAGGGACTGTTTATAACTGTTTAACGCCTCACCAAATTGCATTAACCTAAAATGACAAGCCCCAGCAATATTGTAGAGGGTGGATGAATTCGGAAATATTTTCAACATTTGACTAAGATTAAACAAAGTCTGTTGCAGCTGCCCTTGAGAGTATAGATCAAGGATAGGCTGTAACTTCTCAATTGGGGGGTCTTGTGGCGCTGACACTGCTTGCCCAGTTAATAGTTGGAGAGCTATTTGTGCTTTTTTATTCTTTGGAAACTTTTGGAGGATGTCTTGATAAGTGCTCATTGCTTCCTCTCGCATGCCGTCCTTAGATTTGCGCTGAGCTAATCTTAACGCCTTATCAAGCGTGGTCGTATCTAAAATATTGGACTGAGAAGAACTTGAGCCTGCAGTTTCCATTACATTGGCTCCATTGGCCGTCAACCCTCGGTCAGCAAGCAGTTGCCCTAGCTGGTCAAATGCCTCACCACTGACGCCTTGATCCTTTACCTGTTCAAATACAGCTTTCGCATCCGCTATTCTATTTAGCTTAATCAGAACATCAATGTAGCTTAGCCAGTATTGACCTAAGCTAGGATTAACTTCCAAGGCTGTTTTAAAGAATGGCAATGCCTCTTGGAGCTTACCAGCGCTAACGGCCAATACTCCCATGTTGTGATTCGTATCAGGATGTTTAGGCTGTGCCTTAAGTATAGCTGTATAAAGGCGGTCTGCTTCTTGAACCTGTCCCGCTTTATGGGCTTTAACAGCTTTGTGCAGGACTTCTTCTAATGTCAGTTCCATAATCATTCCATTCAAGGGGAGGTTGTTTTGGCCTTTGATGGTGGCTTCGTAGTACAACTCAAGTGCTCGTCTTTTAGCCGTTTTAAGTTCAAGTTCTTTAGATGCAACCCTATACCAAGTCCCATCATTCATTTTCGTGCAGGCATACAATCGGTCTCTGCGAGGTGGTTTGTTTGGTGAACAGCGTTTAGGTATGACTACGTGTGTGGCGTTGTGCATGGCAAAGTCACCGTAACGCAATTTATGCGCGGTGGTCAAAGTATGCTATAGAACTTTGGTTTAGTAAACCGAGGATAGGTGATTGAAATATAGTTAGGTAATGGTTCTCGGAGGCAGCCAATCTTCCAGTTCCTTTCCTTTGAGTGGCACTAAAAACCTTTGTTCTGGAAGCCTTTGAACGATACTACTAGCTTTCAGCTAGGTCAATCTTGTTTGAAACTACTGCAGAAACTACTACAGTTAAATACCCAGCAGTAGTAACATGGTTTTTATATTATTTAATATCAATAACTTATATCAGCCTCGTAGCACGTGTGTAACAAGTGTGTAAGTCCTTAATCACTCTGCACGTTTTTTCTACGTTTGCGTACCTATTGCAATTCAATAGTTCACACAATCTGCACTCGCACACTGTACGACGAAAAACGTTCTGAATTATACACGCTCTTCTGTTCACTTGTTCTTAAGTGTCAAACGTCTGCCAAACTGTGCTTGCTGCTCTATAAGCACATCTAACTCGCCTAGTTCAGCAGCCTCTCACAACTTACGCAGTTTATCAGCCACCTCAGCTTCGCTAGCTAGTTCGATGGCATTCTTACCTTTAGCAAACTCTAGTGGCTTGCTTCCATAACGTACAACAAGGTTGATTTTACCATCTACGCTAGCTGTCCACTAAGTTCATCAAGTATCGCGTTGAGCTTTGCCAACCTATTTTGTTCAGTTTTGGAAAGCTCACTTAGCTTGCGAGTTTCTGCTTTTTTACTTTTAAGTAAGTGTAGTAACTTAATGTTTGGCTAATTTTGCCTCTCTGGCATTAAATCGAACGAGACAATAATTCTGTCTGTCTCTGTTGTGAAAGGAATAGTTCTATGATGGAGAGAAGAAGGGAAAAAAACTATATCTCCTAGTGCTGGTTGATGCAGCATTCTCGGAGACTTTAAATCGGAATAGTTTTTGGTATTTAAGCTAAATTCTATCGCACCTTCATCTTTTTTTAGAGGCGGAACAACTTTTAAATAAATAACTCCGCTTAACCATCCACCAGGATGAATATGTGAATTCTGAAACCCTTGTTTCTTTAAAATCACATGCCATCCATGAAGATTTTTTTTAGATGGCCATTTTTTTATAAAGGAGCAAGACTCGTTTTGAAATTTTAAATAATATGCATCTAACTCATTTAAAATTATTGATTTAAGCTGGCTTACTTTTCCTGATGGGTTTGCAAATAAATTGATGTGCTTACGTGTTTGAAAACCTTTGACGGTAGTTTTTCCATGGGGCTCCCAAATAGTTTCTGCCTTATTCAGCTCCCCAATTACCCCTGTTACAAATGTATTAGCATCTTCAAGATGAGAGGAAATACTGGAGAAATGTATAAAGGATTGCGGATTTCGGCAAAATTCATGAGCAGTATTTCTCTTTTCCCGTTCAGAAATAAATGAAGAAAATGCCGCCACTCTTAAATTCCCATCATCAAATTCCGCCTGCATCTCAATTCTCTTGTAAATTTCGTCTATACGTCCCAACATATATAAGGTTTCTAAACTACACGCCCTCGATTTCTTGGTATCACACAAATCCACATCTCTTAATGCGGCATCAAATTGTTTTTTATCAAATAATAATTGCCATCTATTCATTAATGCTCCGGCAAAGTCAGGTTTCAACGCTATTGCTTGTGTATAGCTTGCTTCAGCTTCGTCTAATCTGCCCAGTTCTTTGAGCGTGTTACCCAAGTTGCTGTGGGCTAAGGCAAAGTCAGGTTTCAACGCTATTGCTTGTGTATAGCTTGCTTCAGATTCGTCTAATCTTCCGAGTTCTTTTAGCGTGTTACCCAAGTTGTTGTGGGCTAGAGCAAAGTCAGGTTTCAACCCTATCGCTTGCCTGCAGCTTGCCTCAGCTTCGTCTAATCTTCCTAGTTCTTGTAGCGTGTTACCCAAGTTGCTGTGCGCTAAGGCAAAGTCAGGTTTCAACGCTATCGCTTGCGTATAGCTTGCTTCAGCTTCATCTAACCTTCCTAGTTCTTTGAGCGTGTTACCTAAGTTGCTGTGGGCTTCGGCATCTTGAGGAGATAAAGTGACTACTGTTTGGTTAGCATTTACAGCTTCAGAATTTCGACCTGTTGCCTTAAATACTGCTCCTAATATCTTCCAACTGAAATTATGACTTGGGAAGTCGTGACTAATGGAAGTAGCAAGCTTTTCAGCGTCACTCAATCGTCCGTTTTTATAGTGCTCCAATAGACTGCCGAGTTGTTGTTGAGATGGATTGTTAGCCTTTAAGTTTTGTTTTGTTGTCTTCTTACTTGTCTTTTGTTCAGCTAATTTCTTACGCTTCTCCGAGAATGTTAAGCTATTCTTTTGTTCAGATAATGTAGACTTTGGTGCTTGTACTATTAGTGCTAGGCGCTCCTCCAAGGCATTTAATTTTTCTTTAGCCATACCCTGCGTTTTCGCCTGTTCAAAGACTTGCTTGGCATTCTCAAACTGTTTTTCTTTGATAAGTGCATCAATGTAACTCAGCCAAAATTGTTCTATCTTTGGGCTGGCTTCGAGAGCAGTTTTAAATAATGGCAAAGCTGCCTCGGCTTTATTAACAGAGACTGCTAATACGCCTAGATTATGGTTAGCGTCAGGGTGTGCTGGCTGGAACTGCAAGATTGCCCGATATAAACGTTCAGCCTCTTGAAGTTTGCCTTCTCGATGTGCGGCAACACCCTGCTGCAGTGCTTGTTCGATAGTCAGTTCCATTAAATACCTAATTATGTGGCTTACTAAATAGTTGAAGCATTTATTTTAATTCGTTATTACATGCATGTTGCATTTGTTTTTTTGATATAAGCATTGTATTAGTTTTTTGGGGATTCGAATAGCACGTTTTTTTGACGTCTAACTGCAAACAGTAACCTGTAAGCGTCAGCTCATCAAATAGCATCTAGCCCCAGCCTCACTATGCCAATCATTGATGACGTCAAACAGAATTATAGACAGCTGAAAACCGTGCATTAATGGGCATTTTCCAAACGCTCATTAAATGATTTGTTGATTGGGTAACGGCTTTTGAGGAGTGATGGGTTTGATAGCAGTTCGAGCTGCGTTGTTCGCTGCGTGTGCGTAGGCTTTTACGTGCGTACTTGTTCTCTTTAGGCAACCACAAGCGAAACTGCCAATACTCGCCTGCTTGTACACACAAGCTTCATCAAATATTGCTATTTCACCTTCAGCAAAGTTTTGTTTTTTTAAGTGCCAAGTTTGCTCGCAGAGTTACTATGATTTTCAGTAGTCACACGTTTATTCAACATTCTGTGTAACTGTAAGAGAAAACTTCAATGAAATCAATGAATTATTTTACGTGTGAAACAAATGTGTAAATTAAATAGCGTTTAATATCAATTACTTAAACTATGATAACTACTCCCAGCAGTTAACCCTCCACATCAGGTAAAACACAGGCACTTCTCACGTAAAACTAATCACCTAAACCACCACTGAAGGATCCCATATAAGGCCTCTAACAGAGCATCTGGGAGCACTTTAACTAACTAATGCTGCTCTCAAAAGGTCTGTTATCTCAAGCTGAATGGTATCTCAGGAGCACACAGGCATAGTTCAGAGGGGTGCAGGGGCACCACCCATAGGGGCGTTATTATTCATGTGCAGTGCGACAGATTAGGTGTTTCACCTGTAAACCAAATTCCATGTTCACCTAAGATGGAGTTAAGTATTCACCGATATGGTGTATACGTTGTGTTGGAATATAGGAGGTGTTGGGGGATAGGTAAGGTATATGAGAAGATTTCAAAGTGTTACAAGTACACTATTTCCTGTGGAATATTTGAAGTGGATGTATGGTAATTAATGAGTATTTTAATGCTATTTAGGTATCTAAGTAATTGGATAACTTCTTTGTTTAAGTATGGTACTGATGGTGCTAGCACTTAAAAAATGTATTCAAATAGATGTACTCTAATGATATTCTTATACCTAGAATACATCACGGAATGATTCATGGAACTGACATTAGACGAAGCTCTTCAGAAAGCTGTTGAAGCCCATAAAGCTGGACTAGTTCAAGAAGCAGACCGCCTCTATACAGCCATACTTAAGGCACAGCCTAAACACCCTGATGCTAATCACAACATGGGTGTGTTGGCCGCTGGTGTTGGTAAGGCCCAAGAGGCATTACCATTCTTTAAAACAGCCCTAGAAGCTAATCCCAGCATAGGTCAATACTGGCTAAGCTACATTGATGGTTTAATTAAACTAGATCGAATAACTGATGCGAAAACTGTATTTGATCAAGCTAAAAAGAAAGGAGCTAGCGGCGAAGCATTTAATCAGCGAGGAGCGAAACTGAACTTCAATAAAGGGACTAGTACATCTCTAGAAGCAGCTCAACTCATAAAAAAAGCCATCATTTATAGGGAAAATGGTGAGTTCGCAACTGCGATTAAACTCTTAACTAACTGTCTTTCTGAGTTTTCGGGTAGTGCTGAACTGTTATCGTTATTGGCACATTGTTATTTGTTGAACGATGATCTAGAAAACGTATCTTTTTATCTGGGTAAGGCTAAAGAAATTGATCCTCATGCTGTTTCAGTAGGATTAAATGATGTCAGGTTGCTTATGCAAAATAACAAGATGTCTGATGCCCTGGTTGTTGCAAGAAAAACAATGGAAATATTTCCAGAAAATGTTGAGGGTATGGGAGTAATTGGAGCTTGCTTAAGGGTCAATAAGGAGATTGATCAGAGCCTCTTATATTTAGATAAAGCGATCTCACTCAACCCAGATTACGCTGAAGCATTAATAAATAGGGGCCTTATTAAGCTAACCCAAAAAGATAAATTAGGGGCTCTCTCTGATTTGGAAACGGCACATAGACTTAAGCCACATATGAAACAGATTTGGGATCTAGTGATTTCTTTAAATGCAGAGCTCAACAATTTTGAACAGGCAATATCACTTCTATCCACTATGGCTAAATCTGATCCTAGCAACGAAAAGCACTTTGAAAATTTGGGGCGATGTCATCAATATTTAGGTAATTTAGAAGCAGCCATAAAAAACTACACACACGCCGTCAAGATTAAGCCTGACTTTGCTGAGGCCTATAGCAATATGGGGGTTACCCTGCAGGATAAGGGTGATCTAGAGGCTGCCATAGACAGCTACAAAAAGGCTTTAAAGATCAAGCCTGACTATGCTGATGCCTATAATAATTTGGGTGCTGCTCTGAGGGATAAAGGTGATCTAAAGGCTGCTATAGACTGCTATATAAAGGCTTTAAAGATCAGGCCTGACTATGCTCAGGTTTATAGCAATATGGGTGTTGCTCTGAAGGGGATTGCATTTACTAAACCAATCTCTGGTTTGATGGAAATAATAATCTCGTTACTTGATCAAAGAACTTCCTGCATGCCTTATACCATTGCACCAGCAGCAATTAGTCTTTTAAAATTAGAGCCTACTTTAAAAGAGCTTTTAGAAAAGCATTCTATAGGCACACTAAGGCAGTCGCTTCAGGAAATGACATCAACTTTTGCTGAATTGCCACTCCTGTCGAAATTAATGAGTGTTTGTCCTATTACTGATCTTGAGTTAGAAGCCATTCTAGTGGACATAAGATTGGCTTTATTGTCTTCTGTAGATGAAATTTCCATCTCTCCAGGAATATTGCGTTTCCAATCAGCATTAGCCCTCCAATGTTTTACCAATGAGTATATCTACAATCAGACCGATAAAGAGTCTGAATTACTTAAAACGCTGGAAGTTGTGATAGAGAAAAAGCTTTCAAATGATCAACAACCCAGTCCACAGTCCATCTTATGTTTAGCCAGCTACAAAGCTCTAAGTAAGTATAAATGGAGCGATTTACTCACCGTGAACACTGACATTGAAGAAGTTTTTGTAAGGCAAGTTCTAGAACCTAAAGAAGAAAGTCGCCTGAAAGCTAATATCCCAATATTGCAAGAAATCACTGATAAGGTATCGTCAAAAGTAAGGGAGCAGTATGAAGCAAACCCATATCCTAGATGGGTTAATTTAGGATTAACTTTACGTCCCAAAACCACACCTCAGCTATTTAAAGAGTTGAACCTGAGGATCTTTGATAATGCAGCAAATGATAGACCAGCTCCAAATATTTTAATAGCTGGCTGCGGCACTGGCCGGCATTCAATTGTTGTGGCATCAAGGTTTAAGGACTGCAACGTGCTTGCCATTGACCTAAGTCTATCCAGCTTAGCCTATGCTAAACGAAAGACAGAAGAACTGGGCTTGCAAAACATTGATTACATGCAAGCTGATATTTTAAGTCTTAACAAGCTTGATAAGAAATTTGACATTATTGAAAGTGTTGGTGTGTTGCACCACATGGATGATCCTATGGCTGGGTGGCGAGTTTTGACCGATTGCATAGAACCAGGCGGTCTTATGAATATAGGACTGTATAGCGAATTAGCTAGGCAGCACATTGTAAAGATACGAGAAGAAATCAGCCAATCAGGCATCGGATCAAGTGATAATGCCATGAAGTTATTCAGAACCGAAGCGATCAACTCAGATAAAGCGCATTATGAGCGAATACTAACTTCTGGAGACCTTTATAGTGTGAGTACATTTCGAGACCTTCTTTTCCACGTTCAAGAACATCGGTTTACGATATGTCAAATAAAAGACTGCCTGTCTGAACTAGGCTTGAAGTTCTGTGGTTTTGAATCAGATAAAATCGTTGGGGATTTCAAGCTAACTAATACTGGGCCAGATGATCCTTATGATCTCGATAAATGGGACTTATATGAAAAGGACAATCCACATTCCTTTGTTGGAATGTACCAATTTTGGTGTCAGAAGGTTACTTAGTCATGCTTAAAGTGCCAACTGAATAACTGGTTTACACCTTCAAAAATCTAATCTGTCGCACTGCACATTTATAATAACGCCTCGATGGGAGGTGGCCAACGCCTGCCCTCTAAAGTAGGACTGTGAGTTCTTGAGGCGCTATTTAGCTTGAGATAACAAACCTTTTGAGCGTAACATTAGTTAGTTAAAGTGCTCCTAGATACTCTGTTAGGGGCCTTATATGGGATGTGCATTGGTGGTTTAGGTGGTAGTTTTACGTGAGAAGTGCCTGTGTTTGGCCTTATGTGGAGGGCTAAATGCTGGGTACTTAACTGTAGTAGCCAACCCTTCACTTAAGGCAAACACAACCAGCTTTGCACTCAAAACAAGCACTAAAGATAGTACTGAAGGATCCCATATAAGGCCTCTAACAGAGCCTGTGAGGACACTTCAATTGACCAACGTAAGACTAAAAAGGGTAGTCATTTCAGGCTGCACAACACCTTAGGAACACAAGGGCATGGTTTAGGGGGTAGGCAAGGCCATAGGGAGTGCCTACGTTATTATTCATGGCCAGTGCGACAGATTAGCTGTCTCAGTTTGTCAACTAACGATCTGAGGGGAATTTAATTTTAGTGGCTCTATCATATTTGGATACGTATGGAATTCAGCCAGTACATTCCAGCGTTCGATCAAGCCTGATCTAAGGTATAAATAAGAGCCTGATTTCATAAACTGCTCTGTGTCTACTTGTGTGCGTTCCATTATTGTTATTTCAAAGTCAAACATCTTATCTAACATCGGCCTTATCGCTTGCAGGTCTATTTTAAACTGTTCTACATTCTCCTCAATATAACCAAAACGCACACTAAATGGGTGGAAGAGGGTACGCAATATAAATTGGTCGTCCTCAGAAAACACTGAACCTATTTTGCGCCTGATAGAGGTCTTTCCAAACGGCTCCATTCCATCTTTTAAGTAGTCAGGGCTATCTGGGTCGCCCCACCATTTTTTACCCTGTGCTGTCATCTCATAAAGACTTTCCGTCTCTTCAATACCGATCCAATCGCACAACGCTGGAATGGTTTTTCTAGGAAATTCCTTTAAATCCTCAAGACGTACTCCAACAGACCTTTGTTTGTGATGAATAACATTATCTATTTCAAAGAGCATGGAGATGATTTTAGTCGGAATATCAGTATATTCATTTTTACGAAAGTTATTTCTGACCCAAGATTCACAAGCCTGTATAGGTTCTCGTACCATCATGACCCAATTAGCATTGGGTGCTGACTGCACAAAATTAAGTTTTGCGTAGTAATCTGGGTTATGGATATGATAAAACATTAAGTGTTTATGATTAAAATCGTTCAGAACCCTATCATAGGCCATGTGTATTAATTTAAAGAAAACAAAAGCCTCAAGATGATCATTAAGGTCCATAAGGCGCTGCAGTTCTGCACGAAATAAGGCCTTGTCAACCCTAAGCAATTCGTCTCGTTGATCTCCAACATTTGCCATTCCTTCTTTTCGACCCAAGTTGGCAATACGCTTTGTACTTTTCGTTTCAATCGGACTTGGAGCGGAGGCATCGAATAGAACTTCGTAGGTTTCAATAAAGCGATCTGCCATCTCACTCCATCCACCTGACACTATTTTATCCCAGGTGGTTTTATTAAAGAATTCACTAAAATAAATACTAGGCATCGTAGATACTTCTGGGTGACCATCAATAAGGCTGTGCAGCAAGCCTGTGCCACTCCTTCCAAAATGGACTAGTGCCACTGTCTTATTAGGTCCGGTAATCTGAGGAAGAGGTTCTTTCGTCGTTACGTCTGGATTTCTGATGACGGTATTGTCCGCTTTGCTTAGGAGACTGCACACTTCATTTAGAGCTATTTCAGCGTTTCTCCCCCCTTGGTAAAGAATAAAACTCAACACACATTTTGCAATTTGAGCATACTTAGAACCTGCCTTCGGAGTAATCGTTGAAAGGAGCTCCTCGATGTCAGGAGTCTGTAACTTCATCACTTGGAGGGGTAAGATCAGATTATTCCATGCTTCAGCAAGCTCAGGCTTGATCTTTAGAGCCTGTTTACAGCTGTCCAAAGCAGCCACTAGATCACCTTTTTCCTTCAGGACAATACTCATATTACAATGGGCTTCAGCAGAGTCAGGTTTAATCTTTATAGCCTGTTGATAGCTACCTAATGCGGCCTCTAGATCACCCCTATCCCGCAGGGCAATACCCATATTGTAATAGGCATCTGCAAAGTCGGGCTTGATCTTTAATGCCTTCTGATAGACGTCTATTGCAGCATCTAGATCACCCTTGTCCTTCAAGGCAACACCCATATTGCAGTAGGCTTCAGCAAAGTCAGGCTTTATCTTTAGAGCCTGTTTGTAGCCATCGATGGCCGCATCAAACTGCTTTAGCCCTGCATTAGCAGCACCACAAATATTGTAGAGGACGACTGAATCTGGAAATTGCTCCAGCATTTTAGTGGCATGGGACAAGGCTTGCTGCAACTGCCCTTGAGTATAGAGATTGATGATAGGCTGCAATTGATCTTGTGGCGGGTCTGGAGAGACTTCATTTAGGGCATTAAGCCTTTGTTCCAACTGATCAAATGCCTTACCTTTGACTCCTATTCCCTTAGCCTCAAGAAGCAGAGCTTTGGCGTAAGTGATTCGATTTATCTTTATCAAAGCATCAATGTAGCTTAGCCAGTATTGACCTATGCTGGGATTGGCTTCTAGGGCTGTTTTAAAGAATGGCAGTGCCTCTTGCACCTGACCAACACTAACGGCCAATACTCCCATGTTGTGATTAGCATCAGAATGTTTAGGCTGTGCCTGAAGTATGGCTGTATAGAGGCGGTCTGCTTCATGAATCTTACCAGCCTTGTGTTCACCAATAGCTTTCTGAAGGGCTTGTTCCAACGTCAGTTCCATAAATCAGTCCGTGGTGTATTTGTGGGGGCAAGAATATCATTAGCACACATCTAAAAGAATATCTTTTATGTCTGAGCTGAGCAATAAACACGTTGGGGGAGTAGTCAGCAACAGCACTACAGGGCCTATTGGTACCCAATTAAAAAAGGTACTAAGAAATGGGGGATAGTGAACTACTGAAAGAATATAACGAACCCCATCATGGGCATGGACTCCAACCCTAAAATGCCTAAAGTGAGCATTAAAACACGCTGTGAGGACACAACAGAAGCTCTCAAATAGGAACAAAGAACCAACACACGTGAGCTTATTGGTTCTTCATGTTAAACAACTTTAATCTTTCTTGGCTTTAGCTTTAGCCTTGGCCTTAGGGGCTGCTGCCTTAGGCAACAAATCCTTCAGCGCGTTGGCGTAGGCATTACGGGCCGTTTGAGAAATGGCAAGATCAGTCTGCAGTGTAGCGATCCTTTGATCACAAACCTGCATCGAACCTAGCTCTGTTTTAGCTTCATCAGAAAGCGCATCTTCAGCGTAGGCTACGTCGTCAATGGTAATGGTAGACATAATTGTCTCCTTTTATTTATGAATTTGAAAAAATGTGTAAAAAAACCCTACTCAGGGATAAATCTGAGTAGGGTTTTTTAATGGGATCCTTGCAGTGGTGAGGCTGATATCACAGACCCACCCTACAATTTATCCACACTACCGAAGTCGTTAAGCAATATATGCGAAACTTGTTGTCAGGAACGTTTCCGCACCAGTTACACCCGTTAACTGAAGGATGTTCGTAACTGTAATATCAGAAAAGTTTTGACCGTTAGTGGTTGTAGCCGCATCAGTCACATAAGCTAGGTACGAATTAGCCGTATCATCATATATGACGAGGAAACCATTACCAGCGGTCAGACCACCAGACGTTCCAAGCTCGATAGCAGTTGCTAGCGTAGCTTCGGTATAAGCAACCGCACCTGCAATGGAAACCACATCAGAAGCCGCGTTACCAAAGTCATAAGTCGCAGTACCCGCGGCAGTTACCACACCGATGCTTGTTGCAACAGCGACAGCGGGACCAGAGTTGTCAGCCAACTGAAGTGTACCAATTAAGGCGTTAATGTCACTAAGGTCAACCTGAACTTCATCCTCACCACTGGCTACGATGAACGTTGCCACAGTGTCCGCCGCAATGGCTCCACCGGTTGTCATGATAATGGTATCTATCGCACCAGCTGCACCTAAGGTAATAGCATCAAGACCAAGACCGCCTTTAATGATGTTAACACCATTATCACCCGTAATGGTGTCAATACCAGTACCACCCGTAATGGTAACTGCGGAAGTACCACCATTGGTTGCGGTAATAGTCAGAGCATTGGTAAAGGTACCCGCATCAATCGCAATTGCACCAGTAGTGCTTGCATATACGTTAACAAGAGTAACACCGGCTGCAGTACCTAAAGGACCTATAGTCAAATCAGTGTCTGCTCCAAGTGATACTGTTTCTGTCGTAGAAACATTGGTAAAGTCCGCATCAACTATTGCTCCTGCTGAGACTAATTTTAAAACATCGACACCAGTACCGCCAACAACTGTATCAGCTGATGTTAAGGTATCGGCTGTTTCAAAGAAAATGGTATCAATACCAACACCACCAGTAATACTTTGAGTAGTACCTGCAGCCGCTGCACCAGTAACATTTATACTTGAAGTTGCATACTCTGTAACGCCACCAATGCTTATAGCCAGCGTACCAGCTGTTGAGGCATCCGCATCTATTAACAGAGTATCTGTGCCAGTGTTCATTGCACCCGTTACTGTTATACCCGTTGTAGTAACCACGTCGTTGACTACAATGTCATCGGCCAAGATACCACCCGTTAGAGCAAGAGTTAATCCAGTTCCTGCAGCAGCATGAGTAACAGTAGCCAAAGCAGTACCGTTCGCTTGCAATTGAGAAAGGGCTAAAGTCGCAGAAGTTAAAGCAGTGATTGTGCCTGAAGCGTTAACACCACCAATAGTATTACCTACGTCAAGGTTAACAGTCTTACCAGACATAGCACCAAGAGAAACAGCACCCAAAGTACCAGCCATGTTAACTACAACATCACCAGTAACACCAGCAGAAACCGCACCCGTTTGAGTGTAAGCGCCAGTTCCGCTATTGGTAAGCGTCAACCCAGCTGTAGTTGTTACAGTAGCAAGGGTAACGGCACCAACGGTATTAGATGTATCGATAACAGCAGACCCAGAAGTGACAGCACCAACATCAAATGTACTTGCACCACTATTGGTAAGAGTAGTAACGCCGGTTGCATCTACAGTAGCCAGGTTAACCACACCACCCGTTCCTGCTGTGCTTACAGTTACGTTAGTACCTGTAGTTGTAGCACCAATATTGCCAAGCACTACAGTACCAGTTACCGCATTGGCGTCGACTGTTATGTCATAGCCAGCACCAGTATCAATTGTACCAGTAGTAGCACCACCCTTTAAGCCGCTTGCATTAACGGTTATGGCATAAGCATTATCACCACCGATGTTACCAACCTGAAAAGATGAAGCCGTTGTACTCGCTGCAGAACTAGTAAGACCAGAACCTTTAACAGTTAAGCTTGAGATCGCAGGCAACGTTTCACCGACTAAATCAAAAAGACCGTCATTGGCGGTTAAGTCCGCTGTTTGAACTTTAGTCAATACAGAGCTTGACATATCAAAGGTTTTGCCTGAGACAACCGTGAGTTCTTCAAGAACAGCGGCATCTAGGACCATGGTACCCGCATTAGCACCGTTAGTGATCGTAGCATTTATTGCCTTAGCTACGGTAACAGTTGGAGTATCAATTTTACCATCAGCCACAATCGTTAAAGAAGTTGCTTTAGCGGCAGTTACGTCGCCACCGAAGACAGTTAGCTCAGCAGGAGTTGCAGCAGAGTTTTTACCCGATGCAACGTTGATTGCTAAAGATGTAGCTGCAGCAGCCACGATATCTGAGCCTGAGTTGTCGGTATAAGCACCAACGTTAACAGTTAAATCAGAAGTACCGGCAAAGGTCATTTCAGCGGCTGGTGTCTGTACTGTCTTAGCCGTAACAGACGCAGCATCAGCAGTATAGTTTAGTACGGTAGTACCTGTATGGTTAGATGAAATATCACCTGCATCAACAGTAGCACCTTTGGAATTAATCGTTAAGTCAATTGCGCCCATATTTACCATGCTAACTGCTTGGGCAACTGTAGACACTGACGATAAAGTAGAGAGCTCAGTTGTATTACTGCCCGACATAGTTAAAGCAGCGGTAGTAATAGTACCAAGAGCAAGGGTTTCAAAACCACTCATTGAATATTGGACTGTGCCACCATTCGAATTAAGCGTTAATGAATCCGTACCAGCTCCACCGACCAACTCCATGTTAGCAGCACCGTCTACTTCATCATAAGTAACCGAATCGGTACCAGTACCCGTTGAAATACTTGTCAAAGTAGATGTAGTAGCTGTTGAATCAACAACAATGTTACCAGTAGACGCAGAAGCATCAATACTTGTGGTAGATGTTGGAACAGTCGTCACCTTGACATTACCAGCACCAGTAACTGCCAATTTCAGCATGTCAGTACCAGAGAGTGCAACAACGTTATCACCTGTAGCCGCTAAGTTTACAGTCTCGATATCAGTCAGAGTTGCAGTTACTATTTTCTGCTCAGTTGCCGATGTTGCAGCGTCTTCAACTGTGCCTAGCGCGCTGATGGTAAAGGTCATCGCGTCTGTTGCACCCGTTAACTCTGCAGCACCTGTTGCAAAGGCTGCCGAGAACGAACCTGCCTTAGCATAATTAGACAACGTAATAGATGGAGTAACATCTAAGTCAGTAAGATTAACTAGACCTGTAGTTGCATCGATAGTATAAGCCGTTGCACCTGTAACGCCGGTCGCATCAAAAGTTCTAGCAACTGTTCCACTGTTTGTTAAGTTGATATTTTCAATATTTGAAACTGAACCCGCGGTTGCCATGCCCGTAAAGGATGCTGCAACAGTGACATTCAAACTATCTGTGCCGCCAGCACCATCAAGAACATCTGAAGTGCCTAGAGTCTTAGCAGAGGACAGGGTAGACGAAACACCAGTAAACGTATCATTGCCAGTACCACCAGTAAGTGCATCCGCACCAATAGTTAGTGCAAGCGTCTTAGGAGTTGCTGCTTCAGCAGTAGTAACAAGACCTGCAATAGATGTAGCAACATCAAAAGTGGCTGTAGCCGTAGTTGCATCAACTGTAGCTAGTAAGGTACGAGCTGTGGTTGCTGCAGCGTCACCGGCGTAAGCTGAAATTTCAGCCGCTGTGTTAACTGAAGTAGTGTAAGACTTAGCTACAGCCAACTTGTTAGTCAGGATAGTAGCATCATCACCTGTCGCACCGTCAGAAACGTTTAGGGCAATAGATGCGGCAGTCATAGTGCCTGCATCGAGTTGCGCTACGTAGTAAGCAGAACCGGCAGTGTCTGCATCACGTCCAAACATCTGTTGGAAAAGCGCGTTTACTTTAGCAGTATTGCTCAAGCTACCAAATAAGGTAGTGGCTTCGGCTGAGGTGCCAAATGAGGTCATGATACTAGCTAGGTTGCCATTAGCAGTAGTTAAAGCATCTTCCCAGCTGGCTAAACCAACAGGGTCCGCTGCTCTGCCGTAATAGGCAATATAAACTTGTTGTACTGTATCTGTGTATAGGGCATTCGCCATGACACATTCTCCTTAAATAATTATATGCAGGGGACCATTATTGGCACCTGAGCATAAACAAATTGATCAATTCATTTATCGTTGGATCCAGTTCAGGAGGCACAGCAGAAACGCGCACTTCCTTCACCATCTTCAACTTCGTTATTGTACCATGAGTATATGCAACTTTGGTGATAAGGATCACTTTGACAAATAAACTTAGTATTTTTATTATTTATGTTATTTATCATAAGGTTACGTTTATTAATTCAAGCAGGCCCATTTTTTAGTAGCATGCAAAAGCTAATAATGTGACCTTCATCACGTTGCATAAAGCCTGATTTATCAACTTATTAGCAGAATTAGCAGCCCAACTGGATCGACTGGCCCTGCCGAGCGAAGAATGAGGCTGGAAACACCTGCTTAGCCATGTTTTCTCGGGCTTGGATAAGTTGATCCGAACACTGCGGACCATGATGAAAAAATGCCAACTGATGTGCATTTGAACCCAATGCTAATTCAACACCCGCCTGCCACGTGGAGTGCCCATACCCTTTATT
This sequence comes from Candidatus Njordibacter sp. Uisw_058, assembly GCF_047730065.1. Taxonomy (GTDB): domain Bacteria; phylum Pseudomonadota; class Gammaproteobacteria; order Pseudomonadales; family Balneatricaceae; genus Njordibacter. Next base: position 515,566 of record NZ_CP159829.1, on the reverse strand, counting down.
GGTGGCAAACTCCTGCTCATCGTAATTGGCATCATAAATTAATAATGTCACGTCTTTACAGAAATCAGCTAGCTCTTCGCACACACTGACACCCTTAGTGTCGTGCTCATAATCTGTAAGGTAAATAATGCTTGTGCCCTCTTCTGACAGGTCTATTCGATAGGCCATGCAACCACCAGGGTGTGCTAGCGGGTGGCAAGTCACTTTAACTTTTGGGCTAAGGCAAAGAGGCTGCTTTGGTGTGACTTTATGGAAGTTTTTGGTGGACGCAGTGTCTTGCATTTTAACGGGGAAATAAGGAGGCCCCATAAAACCATTGAGTCTCTGCTCTACTGGACCCATACCATAAAAGTTAATTTGACTTCGCGCCTGATACAAAGGGCCAAAGAACGGCAAGCCACTAAGGTGATCCAAATGGTAGTGGCTTAGGAAAATATGCAATGGCTGTTGTTCTTGAGCTTGGCTTAAAACCTGCCGACCTAGGTCTGGGGCCCCCGTGCCCATATCAAATATGATATTTAGCCCGTCGACTTGCACCTGCACACAGCTTGTGTGCCCACCAAACTGGGCGTACTTTACCTCACAGGCTGGAATTGAGCCCCTTACCCCCCAAAATGTCACTTTCATCATGTCAACCACTTCATTACTTAAATTCTTTCGTTATGCCAATTTCCATAGCTGCCGACCGAGTGCGGAAAAGTGCAATATTGCTACTTTGATCCTGCCACATTAGGTTTAGGTAGACACTTTTGTTTTTGCCAATTGGACGCCATAGGTTTGTGTTAAGCACTAATGTTTGGGTCTTTTTTTTCTTGTCACCAAAAACATTTGGACTATACGCAATCACATCTTCACTCACAGTGTAGTTCAATCCTGAGTCTAAATGTACGTCATTATGCACAGCCCAAGAAATGGTTGCGCCTAGAAAGCTTGAACGTGCTTTATATTTTTCTAACCCAACAAACCATTGCGCCCTATCCCCTAACCAAGGCGCGTTAGAGGACAGCTGTATGGATGCCTTGTCCTGTTGATCCAATTGTAGTTCTACAATTTTTGACGAAGGTAGCAATGTCGTTGCTTTTACACGCCAGTCTTGGCTTACTTGATCACCAAGGGTTAGAAGCTGAGTGGTTAGTGAAAGCTGTGATGGCTGTGCTAGGAATGTTAATGCTTTGGCAATAGAGAGCTCCATAGAAGCCGTGTTGTATTGTTGGCTAATGCCGTAAGTTTTGACTTTACCTTGGGCAGTTATTGTTAAGTTTGGCCAAGGCTGATCGGTTTGATTAGGATTACCCCATGTCCGCTGATGAGTTAAGGATGCATGATGATATTGATCGCCTATCGCCATGTTTAAAGCATCAATGTTAAGAGTTAATTTACCATTTACTGTATCAAGCTCGATTTGCTTTCCTAACAAACCTAAGTTCACATTATCGTTATACCCGGCACCTAACTTCACTTTAGTGGTCATGTAATGCAGGGGTTGCAACTGATCGTTGATTTTCATTCTGTAGTGAGCAATCAGTAGATCAACCCCATTAGGGTTCCCTTCACGCTGCGCCAAACTACTGAGCAACCGATCTGCCTGAATCAAACGGCCCACTTGGATAGCAGCTATTGCTAGGTCAAGTTGTGCTGCTAAGTTATTAGGGGCCAGCGTTACCACTTGTTCGAGCGCTATAAAAGCTTGCCGCTTGTGCCCTAACCTTAGTGCCAATAAGCCATACACATATAGATCTTTTGCTGAACTATTTAATTGCTGCTTATGCTGATTTAGCCATTGATATGCCTTTTCTGGCTGATGCCTTGCAAGTAGGTTTTCTGCGTGCTCAATGACTGATATCGAGTAGGCGGAATTGGTCCAAATACAAAGCATTAGTGCCAGCCATTTAATTCGTTGGTGCATGACTAACCTATATTGTTTATTGGCATGGTGGGCGTATAAATTGACACAGAATTTTTCCGACCGCGCAAATTAACCTCACCCAAACTCTTACAAACAATATTTTCTAATTGTTCAACAGTTTCTGAACCTATAATAATGCGACAACCCATGGTGCTACTCAATGCCTCCAAACGAGATGCTACGTTTACTACATCACCCATTACCGTATAACTGGCCCTATCTTTGGTGCCCATTTGCCCCACCATTGCAGTACCCGAATTGATGCCAATGCCATAATCGAGGGGCTGTGAATGCTGGTTAATAACACTGTCAGCCTTGTTAAAATGCAGCTCTATGGCAATTGCAGCATCAACAGCCTGTTGCGCATGACAGGTGTCATCCTTGCTATCCCAAAAAGCCATTACAGAGTCCCCCATATACTTGTCAATAGTGCCTCCATACTGCCCCACCACACTACTGACTTCCTGCATAACCAATGCAATGTATTGACTTACATCTACAGCGGCCTGTTGCTCAGACCATGCAGTAAAACCCCTTAGGTCAAGAAACATGGCCGTGACAGGCCTTTCTTTTGCTTCAAGAAGCTTATCATTTTTATCGATTGATGCTTGAGACACTACGCTCGGAACATAGCGCTCGAAGGACTTTGTCAAACGGTCTTTTTGTTTACCCGATATCTGCAAACTAAAGACTAAATTCATCACCAGTAAAGAGGCTAAATAGAAAAATGGTGGCAGCATGGGTGCGTTAAGGCCGACATAATGCCACACTAATAGGTTGGCCACAAACCATGCAACACCCAGTACTATCATAGTGACAATAATTGGCACTGGCGACAAATTACGAACAAATAAGATCGCAATCAATGCCAATAAAAACATCACCACGGCTTCATCCTGTGCCTGATTATCGCTAGTGGCCAAAAATCGACCATCTATCAGAGCAGACAGAACATGAGCATGTATTTCTACACCAGGCAACTGACTCGCAATTGGAGTCGCCACTAAATCATACAAACCGGTGGCCGTAGGGCCAATAAACACAATAGTGCCCACCATTTTACTCATTGGCACCCGCTGGGACAAGATGTCGCTGGCACTCACATAATTAAAGCCACCGCTATTATGGTGGTAGGGAATTAAAGATTCCCCTTTTCTGTCAATGGGGATGCGGGCTAAACCGGGCAAAAAAATGTCGTTATATTCGTCTAAGTTTAAATGCCAACTGCGATATCCCTCACTAATAGTTTCCCCTCTTTCGACAACAAGGGAATCTATACCAAATAACTGCCTTACCATAGCCATTGGTAGGGCTTCATAGTATTGCCCTTGATACTCAAAAATTGGAGTAAACTTTCTGATAACGCCGTCTGGGTCAACCACAGGGGATATGTGCCCAGCGACATAATTAGTTGGGAAAAAATCACCATTAGCAACATAACCTTGGGCTTGTTTGGTGACTAGGGTGTTACGCAATTCTACTTGCGCTGCTTCACCTAAAATGCCTTGAGCAAGCTTTGCTTGGGAAAAAACCATAGGTAACACAGTTCGGGTAGTTGTGACTGCGTCGGCAAGAAATGCGTCAGTAACAGAATCTTTAGCCTCTGGAAAGAACACATCTAAGCCGATGGCACTGACCTCGTAATGGTCTTTTAACACACGCAGCAAACGGGCAAGCTTTTCCCGAGGCCAAGGCCATCCACCCTCTGCCTTCAAGCTTCGCTCATCGATTTCTACAATGGTGATGCGATTGTCAACTTCGTCAACCATATATTGCTGGGTTTTCCAATCGTAGATGACCAGCTCCATCCGATCCACAAAACTTGGCCAAGCTTTCGCCCATGAAACTGCCACAATGAACAAAAGGATCAGAAAAGTTAGACCTATTCGCATTCCGTAGTTATTAGCTTTAATGTTGTTTAGTTACCAATTTTTTGTTGAAAGTTGATGAGTTACCCATGGCAATAGGCCTATTCAGGCATCCACTCCGTGGCTGCTACGACTGAGGAGGTGTCATTAATAAGATGTTCTAATAACAGTCCTACGCTGCTGCCGTTATCAGCCACCGCGCCAGCCACGTTAATGTTGCTACCTAGCGCAGATGATAACAACTGCCCAATGACACCCACCTCACCTTGTGCAAACAGATGTATAGGTGCTAATAATCTAGGCGCCGTCACATCCATTTGAGTGCTAAATTGTGCAGTTGAAAAATTAATATTGAGCTTAGCATCCGTAAGTGTAGCTGTGGTTGTTCCACCCTCAGTAACATGCAGTGCTTCATAACTTCCAAGACCAAAGTTAAAAGAATCGCCTATGGGCATTGCATGCGCCGCAGTAATCGGCTGAAACAACGCAAAATATGAGTTTTTGGCCACTAGGTCCAAGTTAGCTAGGTGGAGTCGTTCGATGACCTTATCATCTAGTGGTGCATAGTGTTCCCATCGACCCCAGTTAATTAATGCGTTGCCATCTGCCTTGTAGAGCGCTGGCGATGCTTCTAAGCGTGCTTCATCCCAAAATAAAGCAGTGTCATCAAACAATAAAAGCGCATCACCCTGAGCGCTCCCATTGTTATAATTGAATATAGTAGCTATTTGACCAGTCGCATTAATTATCAGGCCTTCTAGTGCCGCACTTTCATTAGCACCAAAGACCATACCACTCATATTTAAGCTCCCTGTGACGGCATAGTCTTGCTGACCATTGACCATATCACTTACTTTAATCTTTGCCTCAAAGACACCATTGTTATGGTTAATTTTGAACACTACATCTTCTATAACCATTCCATCACTTGAACTTATGATATTTGCATCGTGACTTTCGTAAGTTACGTTCATTTGTGGAAAGTAAGAGTTAAGAGGCAGCGTTGCAAGTGTTTTCAAACCTTCCGGATGGTACAAGTTGCTTGTCCCTAATTGAGCAATTGGTTCTTGCAGACTGCCAATGTAATAGTCGCTCCAGGCACCTATTGCTGCATCTGCTTGGGCTGCTTTCATACCGAATCCCTGCAAATAAGCGCCCACGCCAATCTGGGCCATTAGCGCTTCATAGGTTTGGCCTTTTTGCATGGCAATGATCCGCTCATCAAACATGGCCGCATCCTCACTGTCACTCCAAGCCAGCATGCCAGTCTGGTCATAAAAACGCATCAATGGTTGGCTTTGAGCGACAATATTAAACAAACCGTCTGCAATGTTCACCACCTTTCGATCTAATTTTTGACGGTAAGCTTGCTGAACACCCACGGCACTGGACAAACGGACAAGCTCTAAGGTATCTATTTGCAGCAACTCTTGAGCGACAACAGAGGGCAACAAGTTAAGGGCTTTAATTTCTTGCTCTGACATTTTTTTCTGTGACTCAAAGGTTAAAACATGCGAGGTGTCATCATTGAGACTTCCATCGTCGAGGTGACTCAGGTTGATGTTAGTGTCATATTTTTCTTGGGGGTGTGCTGGCGCAAATAGCGTTTCAATGTCACCGTTGAGCACTTGAACAGCTGCTTGGCCTTGCCTAACCACTAGAAAAGAGTTTGCTCGTTTGGCATTTAGGTCGATGACGTGATCACCCAAACAGGATCCTAGCTCAACCACAACACACCGCTCTCCATAGGGAGACATCGATATGCCCCCAGATGTAACAGCAACTTTCGTACTGCCTTGGTCTGCAGCAGCTATAAAATCTGTACCCCTTACACCAATGGCAGCCAGAGGGGTGTTCAATCTAAAGTTTTGTTTGTTCTCATCGGCAATGCGGCCAGAGATTGCCCTCACAGTGCCTTCTTTAAGAAACAGACGAACACGGCCATTCTCTGGCTTTGTCATGTCAAACATATATTCGTTTACTTCAAGTAAAGAATCTGACCGAACACCTAAAAATGCACCATCGGCCATGCGCAGATGAACATAACCATTAACGCCAGTGACAAGCCGATCCCCTGCCAACACAATGGAGCCCACCGTAGCTTTTTGTGGACCAGAAAGGCTGACCACGTATGCGTCGCCCACAGCAAAAACTACCTGACCAGCAACCAACGGTGAGGCTTCATCACTGGCTATCACAGGCACGGAGTTACCTAACATCATTAAAAGCGTTACTATCAGAATACACACGTTTTTATAACGTAACTTCGCCATTAAATACCCCAGGCTATAATGCCTAACACGCCATTTTTCATAGGAGAACCGCTTCCCAAATACATCTTAACACTCAAATCATTTTTTGACATTACTATCTCAATTTACGCATGATGCACATCATCTGAGTAAATGAATGTGACAGATGTCACATTTTTAAGTATACCAACAAAGAACCGTAGCTAAGGGCATGCCTAATGAATTGGGATTTTACCCAGGGTTTGGTTAATTACGCTCCAGCAGTAGTTAGACTTGCAGAGCAAAAAGGCGTTGTCTTGATACAGTGAGACATCATAAAAGTCGTTTATGACCTCGTTAAGGACAGATGAAATGCCTGACCTTTGAGCTAGAATTAAGTGTTTCTTATGTTCAAAATCCAACCCTCTGTTACCAAAGGGAGTAGAGATGATCAAAGTGCCTAGGGCTGCATACTCTAGCATTTTTAAGTTGGTACCAGAACCTTCCTCCATTGGATTTAGAGTCACGTCTGCTGCATGTATTAGGGTATTTTTTTGTGCCGAACCTACCACGCCAAATAACTTCATATTGGTAGGCACAACCTCTAATATAGGGTGGTTGCAAACACTCCCGAGTATTAATATATCTATATGTGGGCACTCTTCAGCGAGAGTTTTTAGCCATGCTACCGCTTCTATATTTGGCCCGTGCCAACTCCCTATAAATATAGCTGTGAAGCGTGTGAGGCCAAGACGTTTTTTAAGACCTACTTTTTGAATCGAAGTTAAAAAAGGACTGGCATGCAAATCCACACCATTAGGCACCACCAAAAACTTACCTGAATCAGCCTGGTAGAACTCCTGCAACTGTTTGGCATCATCTGCGCTGCAGGTATACACATAGTCACTATGTAAGCACGCTTGCTGCTCAACCTTCCACACTTGATTCAAAAGCTTTTCATGACCACTTGAGTTCAAAAGAATGGATTGTTTCATGGTGTACTCTACATTATGAGCGTCATACCAAACAGGCCCTCGCCATACATCCCTTATGGCATATAGGAGATATGGATGAGAGGCCACAAACACATCTGCAGTGCGCGCTAGGCGCGCCAGAACCCTAACTAGTTCTGGCGTTTTTCGATAGCCTTCTATTGCAGCGATGTCTGTGACTGATTGACCAGTTTGATGAGCTAAGTCAAAATCTAAAGCGAGATGCTCTTTGCTTTTAGGTACCAGTATTTGGCTAAAATTAGGAGCAAGCTGAGTCTCACAAGCATCTTCTATGCTGTTTGTTAGGCCTACAATGGTCACTCTGTGATTAGGTGCCAGATGGCGGTATAGCTGATAGATACGCTCTTGTCCACCACCAAGGGCAGGCCAAACCTGAAAAGGGGCTACAACAACCAAGTGTTTGTTTGTTGACTCTAATTCAGCCCTACGTTGCCCGCGCAATAACTGATGAGTTAACTGGTGCCAGCTTATACCCAAAACATCAGCCTGACCTTGCTGACCTAACTCATGGCCATTGTATTTTCCTTCTATGCACGCCTGCATGATATCAGTTAGGGCTGTTATGGTTGGCTCAACAATGAGTCCATTTTTTTCATGGCGGATGAGCTCTGTCACTCCTCCACTATCGACAGTAGCAATGACTGGGGTGGCCGCTTGCAGTGATTCTATGGTGATGAGTCCATAATCTTCCTGACTAGGAGTAAATAACACCCACTTTGCTTTACGGTATTCTTGCGCTAATTGAGCGTCTGTCACCCGGCCTATGAATTCAATTCTATGGTCTGATTGCGCCAGTTTTTTTAGCTCTTTCGTGATTGGCCCCTGCCCTGCAATCCGAAGTGTCCACAGGCCTTTGGTCAGCTTAAAGGCTTCGATTAGCAGGTCTATACGCTTACTACCTTCGTGCCTACTGGTGGTAAAAAAGCCACAACGGAGCTGCCCTTTGTCTGACGCAGGTTGTAAACTACTCGGATGGTGTAAAACGCTGACCGGTCTGTCTTCTGGAAAGTAATCCAAACGGTTTTTTACGGTGTTTGATATGGCGCTAAATGACTTTATTTTTTGCCCTGAAAACGAAAACTCATCCAGCCAATGAACCACAGCTCTTGCAAACGGGTTAGGGAGAGACATTATGTCTGAGTGTTCACTATCATTCTCTCCATAGGCAACTATATCTGTGAGCACAGCCCTTACGATGGCCTTTGTGGAAGCTGGGTTAGCGATGTTCCTTTGCACCAATTCAAGGGCGGCTGGCAGAGTGTCGATGGTTATACTCATCTGCGATGGATAAGTGTCATATAGACCACGCAACTTGTGCTGCAGGTATACGTGGTGGTTATCGTGCTGGGTTAACCATGCTGGGTATTTAGTGCTCAATACCATGTCAAAGTGCGATAAATTAAACTCTAGAAACGCTAAGTATGCCTTGGCCAGCTGATATAAATTATCTTCTCTTACAGGAACTTTAATGAGTTCTGCTTGAACATTTTCACATTGATTAAAGTGCGTCAGCAGGCCCATCCACAAATTTTCGGCACCACCCACCACAAAGGGAACTGGACTAGGGGCAAGAATGGCTATTTTCACAGAGGCCCCAGCAAGTTTTCAATAACATTGTCCCAACTAATATTGGCGGCATGGTATTTATTGTAGCCTGCTTGCCCCATAGACTTAGCTTTTTGTTTGTCTGCATAGAGCTTATCTATGGCCCTTGCAATAGTCCTAGGATCAGGATCACACACATATCCAGTGATTTGATCCTCAACGAATTCAAGTGGACCACCGGAGTCTTTACAGGTAATCACTGGCTTAGACGAGAGCATTGCTTCAAGGGTAATATAGCCATAATCTTCGTCTTTTGGAGCGAAGAATACTGCTAAGCATTGGGCATAGTAGGTGAACTTTTCTTGCTCACTAAAACGCCCTATAAGCCTTACCCTATCTCCTAGGTCGAACTTGTCAATCATCACTTGATAAGCTCCACGCTGCCCACCACTCCCACCTAGAATAATTTTTACTGGGGATTCCAAATACTGTGCTGCTTTTATCAGTAATTCTTGACGCTTGAGTTGTTCCAACCGACTGGGGAAAAATATAAAGTCTTGCGCTTCTTGGTTATAAAAGTGTTTCCAAGCATAGGGAGGATGGTACAAGGGAGCTGATTTAATTTGATTAAATTTCTGCAACCGTTCTGAAACACAGATGGAATTAGCGAAGACCTTTGCAGCTGCAGAAATGGTGCGGTTATCGTAGTCTACTATTTGATCACGTAACACCGTTTGCTGGCTTTTGGGGTCGTTTGGATACAAATCGTACGCTTCGCGATGTTGGTGCATTAACCAAATCACATGGCTATGATGGTGCACACCATACGCAGGAAATTGTAAGCTAATTACCCTATCTACGACTTGCCCATTAGGGCAGTTGTAGTTCTGAGACTCACAAAACACCATCAGGTTTGTCACTTCAGAGTTAGGATTAAATTGAAAAGGGAACCTTATGGATTCAACCTTGTGCCCTCTAATCCTCAGCTCTTTGATCAAGCCTTCTATATGATAATCTGCACCACCATGGATGAAGGGCACTGCATTGGCTGTAACTATAATGTTCATGGGGCAGCAAGAGCCTGAGGTTTAATTGCAATTAAACCATAATCTTGGGGCCCACATAAATGACCGTTGACTCGCTCTGTGAGCTCATCAAGCCCTTTAACTTTGGCACTTTCGGGGTAGGGATTTAGACGCTCTATTGCCAGTAACTGTAGGCCAAAGAACTTAGCGGTAAACTCCAAAAAAGTCGGTGTAATCGGGTTTAAATGTGTGGGGTCATGATAAAAAGTATGACTGCCTACCAATACGTTTTCAGGGTTTGGCGTTTCTAGTATCAACATTCCACCAGGGGCTAATATACGTGAAAATTGCTCAAACCAAAGGTAGTACTCTTTAAATGGGATATGTTCAATAACATGAAAGCTAGACACCAGATGTTGACTTTGTGGCTGCTGTTGCTGCATCCAAATTAAAGCGTCAGCTTGCTCAACCTGATGGCCTTGGACAAGGCAATGATCAATCATGACTTGGTTCAAATCAACACCTTGGGCAGCTATGTTAAATTGCCTCAGAAGATCCAGCCATTCACCTCTGCCACACCCTATGTCTGCCGCACTAGTTAGTGGGCCAAACGTATCAACTACCTGCTGTATGTATGGAGCGTATGCTTGTAATTTAGACGAGGTTGCTTCGTCTGTGCCACGACAGGCATCTTCAAAGGCGAGGTAAAAGGCATCAAATTTATGCTGCTCATTCAACTGACTTGATTTTATTGGCCCTAATTTGTCGCCTTGACGATCTCCCTCAAGACGGGACAATAGGCTATGAGTGTGCCCTCTGCTAATAGCCAAGTCACTCTGATTCACTTGCACCTGCATGCTCAGTTGCTTAATTTGGGCTGCCTGCAGCTCTGCTTGCTCTGCATAGGTTTGTAGATGCCGCTCTAAATAAAGGCTAGTGGCTTGGGCATGTTGATTTACAGCTCTTTGAACACTGAGCTGGTGACGCAGGGCTGGGTTTGAGCGATACCATGGTGCAAAAAAACGATCTAACTTGTCTATTGTGGCAGCAATATATCGGCTGTTAGGCAATATTCTACGCAAGCGCTTAAGTATGCGGTGCCATTTGAGACCAGCCACTACGATAGCGTTATTTTTTGCCTCATCCGATGATAATAAGGTGATCAATATAGATTCTTTAGCTCCACCATTACGCAAAAAATGCACGTAATCACTTAATCCAGTCTCATCTGCTGGCCTTTGTAATATACCAAGAAAGGCATTTTCAACAAATTCAAGATCATCGTAGGCAGTAAACTCGTCACGGTGATAGATGGATTTTTGACTAAAACTAATGACTGGCTCTAGGGATATGGTGGGTGCGGATTGTGGCGTAAGGGTGGTCGGCGCCTTGTCCAAATCATATGCAGCACGGTGCGCCACTTCCTTGCCAACATTTTGCATGATTTCATCAATGCTCGGAGTTTTTTCTTGCCTCATGATGCTACATCTCCTTGCAAATGCTGGCCGATGGTAATTTCAGTAGGCAGGTCACAGACACCACTAAACGGTGCTCCATGACTCCCTGCAACTTCAAAGGTGGCGATCCGGTCACACCAGTGAAAGCAATCCATTAAGTGATTTTCAGCAGAGTGCAAGGCCACGGTAATGGTGTATTTACCCGTTGCAATAGCAGCCATAACAGCATAGTTTACGGTTATTTCTTGACCGTCCTTTAGACTCATTGAATGGCCTTTTAGGTGCGTATTAGTGCCAAAAATGTCCTGCCCAAAGCGATCCCTTAGCATAATGCCAACGGTAATGTCTGGCAAGTTAGTGTTGGCCTTTATGTGCAGCTTGATATTTAGCTTTTCCCCCGATGACACTACATCGGTTTCTGATGTTTCGCCGGCTACGTCTATGGACATAAATTCGGCCAAGTTAGAGCCGTAGTTTTGTGAGCTCTGTGACCCTACTCTATTAACTGTTGAGGACTGATCCTGCTGGCTCTCTCTTGCCAACAGCCGGTTATATATATTCACGCCTTGTTCAGGATCACAGTCGGCGACTACTTGCCCCTGATCCAACACAATCACACGATCACACACCATCTTAACGGCATTTAGGTCGTGTGATACAAATACCAATGCACCACCTGAGTCGCGGTATTGTCTGATTTTTTTAATACACTTTTGCTGGAAGTAACCATCACCTACCGACAGGGCCTCATCCACTAAAAAACACTGGGGGTCTGCATGGATGGCAATGGCAAACGCTAATCGCATCACCATGCCAGAGGAATAGGTACGCATAGGTTCGCTGATGAAGTCATGTAGTTCCGAGAAGTCAATAATAGCTTGCCGTTTGGCTTCAACTTCTTGCTGGCTCATACCAATCAACAAACCATTGATGAGCACATTGTCATATCCTGTGAGGTTGTTATCAAAGCCGGTGCCCAGTTCAAGCAGGCCCGTTATATTCCCATCTATGCTTATGCTGCCTTGATCGGGCAATAGAACACCCGCCAGCATTTTTAGTAAGGTCGATTTGCCAGCACCGTTTTGGCCTAAAATACCGAGCGATTCCCCCGGTTTGAGTTCAAATGAAACAGATTCAATCGCTGTGTATTGACGATAATAGTGTTTTCTAAGCAAAAAGGATTTGAGCCGATCTGAAGGTCGATCATACAATTTATAAACTTTTCTTAATCCGTCGACTATCAGCATGACGATTCCTTAAATCAAATCTCTTAGATCTCGCTCTAAGCCCTTAATAAAGCGCAAAGCAAGGTAGGTCATAGTGAGGGCAATGGCAAGGTGAGCAAATAACGTCCAGTAGGTTGGTATTTGGGCATCTATGATGATCGTCCTGTACATGGAAAGCAGCGGCACAACAGGATTAATATTAAACCACCACAGAAAGTTCTCTGGGATGATGCTTTGCACATAAACTATAGGGGTCAGCCAGAACCATATCTGCACGACCACGTTAGTGACTTCTTTAACATCACGGACAAATATGACCAACACGGCCAAAATTAGCCCAATGGCGTAAATAAATATAGACTGGATTAGGATAACAGGTATTAAACCCAACCATGCCCACGTAATGGGAAAGCCAATCCACAACATAAAAAAAGCAAAAAATACGAGGGAAATCAAAAAAACAATCAACTCTGCACCGATTACTGACAAAGGTAGCTGAGCTAAGGGCAGTTGAACCTTACCAATTAACCCTGCCTTATCCAAAAATATCGTGCTAATTCTTAGCACTGCAACCGAAAAATAAGTCCAAGGCAACATGCCACTTATTAAGTAGATACTATAACCGTATTCGTCAGAATCTAGCCCTAACAGAGCCAGCTTTGCCCCCATGATTTTGGCAAACACTAGTATGAATATAGCAATGTAAACCAGCGGGTAAACTATACTCCAGATACTGCCAAGCCACGTTCCAGCATATTTGTGCTGCAAATCTTGACGTAAGAAATGCACTAAAACTCCAGTTTTAAACGCCATAACTAAATCTGTGCACCATTATTTAAATTGCTAAGGGCGGTAACGAGCAACTGTTTAGAAACTTTCCAACTACGGTTTTTAGAGATCTCTAAGCCCTTTGTCTCGCATTCTATGCGGTATGAGCTGTCTAACAGCACTTTACGCATGCCTTGCGCAATACTTCCTATTGAATGCGGCGACACGATGCAGACGGCGCCACCAGAAGCCTCCTTCATTGCAGTATTGTCACTTGCAATCACAGCCGTACCACAGGCCATAGCCTCCGCAATAGGCATGCCAAAACCTTCAAAATGAGATACATAAGTAAATGCGGTAGCGGAGCTATATAAAGCCGGCAAATCCTTACTGTTTAAATACCCAAGCCATATGACTTCACCGCTATCAAGCATAGGCTGCAATGTTTTCTCGATTTCTTCTAACAACCAACCTTTTTTTCCCGATAATACCAATGGGTATTGGCTTTTCAACTCTGTAGATAACAATTTGTAGGCTAAAAGGAGGCCTTGTAGGTTTTTTCTTGGCTCCAGAGTACCAACAAACAGTATAAAATTCTCTGGTAAGCCTAATCGTTTTTTCAATTGGGCACACTCTGATGCGGTGCGCGGATAATACTCGCTTTTTACTGAGGGTGGCACAACTGTAATTTGCCGGTCGTCCAAATCAAAATGTTCCATCACACTTTGCTTTGTATATTGTGAAACAACAATGACATGCTTAGCTCTTGCCAATGTTCGAGGTAGCTCTGCCTTTAGGTATTTAACACGCGCTTTGGGGTGAAACTGCGGACAAATAAGATGAGACAGGTCATGCACCGTTGGCACGCAGACACCCTGATGATTTAGGCAAATATAGTTGGGCTCCCAATAAATATAGTGCTTCAACATATTGCGGTAAAATCGAAAACTAATCTCACGATATGCATTAATAGCTTTTCGAGCTATCCGCGCAATCAATTTTAACCTGCTCATTTTTTTTAAGTATCTAGTCAAGGGCTGATCTGTTTGATGACCTTGTTCTAGCGCAGCTATTAATACTGAAATTTGATGGCGGTCAAGATACCTAGAAGAACGAATGCCTTTTATGTCTTGTACCTGATCGTCGTCTAGCATCTCTTTAACAAGGTTCAAAGTGTATTCGCCTATGCCCGTAAGGGGGTGATTAAGCGAACTCAAGTTAACCAACAGCTTCATACATCATTACCAGTGTTGGGAAGTTGCTTCGACAGCTCTCGGAGGTATTCGATAGTTAGTTGGCCAGCCATGTGCCTGAGCTGAATACTGCTAAGCATTGCTTCATATGTTGTCTGCTTAAGTTGCAACTGTAGCTCAAACTCTTGTTTGGTTGAGGCTAGCAGCTGAGCTTGCGTGGATACACCATATTTGAGACCAGTCTGAATCGCTTGGGTTGCTTCTTGGGTTGACTTTAAGGCACGCTTTATCGCTTTACTACGTTTACCCATCGCTTGCTCACGTAAATATTGCACAGTAATACGGCTTGTCAGGTCTTGCTCAATTTGTCTATGTTGTTGTAATGTGATTGCGTAGTTATCTTTACTATATTGGCGCTGGGCCTCCACTTTCCCACCCTGGTAGATCGGCATATTTAAAGTAATTACAAAGCTGTGTCCGCTTGCACCTGGGGCACTATTACCCCCCCCTCTATTTGATTGGTTTCTTATGTTCAGTCTTGCATCAATGACAGGGAAGTTTGAAAAAGCAAGTGCGTCAAGTGACTTCAAGGCCACTTTCGATCCTACATCAGCAGCTTTTAAAGCGTAATTAGACTCTTGGGCCTGAGCCAGCCAAAACTCTAACCCACGTTCTTGAATAATGAAATTCAGCTGATTTTTTGGCTTGAATACGCCTACTTCAAATCCCACAACTTGGCTCAAGTTATTAAGGGCAGTGCCTACCTCAGATATCGCAACAAGCGTCTCAGATACAGACAAATCATACTTGGCTTGTGCCATATGAACGTCTGTTATATAGACTTCCTTCAATCTAGATTTGTACTTTATGGATTTAAGTAATTTTGCGTTATAACGCTCCTCTTGCTGTTGCAAGTTCATTTTATCTATTGCTATCGCTGCTTGAACGTATTTTTCGGTGACGTCGAGCAACGCCATACCCTCCGTTTCCAACAACCTAAAACGAGCCTGCTCAATCTTCAGGTCAAGACTCGACTGAATATCTAAAGCGCCTGCATCATATATTTTCTGAGTTACTGTAAGTTGTTCAGTCTCTGCTAAATAGTTAAGATTTTGATAGTTACTACCACGTTGACCCTGCAGCCCAAGACTGCCACTTATCCCCACCTGCGGCTCAAAAGCTGAATATTGAATCAAAGACTGCTGCTTATCCATATTCATGGAGAGTGTTGCAATTTGGACTTGCGGATTGTTTACAAGAGCAGCCTCAGCCACATCAACCAGTGATGCGGCAGCACTAGGCATAGCCAAACTAGCCGTTATTAATATTTTAGTTAACGCTTTATACATGGCTTTATTCCTCTATAAATGAACGTGAATAAGCTTCTAACGCAGGCTGCAACAAATATTGCAACAGGGTTCTTGTACCCGTATTAATCAATACTTCAGCTGGCATTCCGGGAATTAACGTATGCCCCTCCAACGCGATCATCCCCTTATCGGTCACCTCTAAACGGGCTAGGTAATAGGGAAAACCTCCATTTTCAGACACTAGTCTATCTGCTGAAATGTATTCTATTCGGCCTTCTATTACTGTTGATTTGACCTCATTGAATACACTGAAACGAATGTCAGCTGTTGAACCTACCGCAACGCTGTCGATATCGTTAATAGCAATCTGAGCTTCCACAATAAGCCTGTCTTGGTACGGGACAATATCTAATATCGAACGGCCCTGAGCAACAACACCGCCAACGGTATGCAACGTCATGTTCAACACATTACCCGTTACTGGAGCCAAAATTAGCGTTCTAGATATTTTTTCAGACAATATGGAATTTTTTTCCTGTAGCTCGTTGATGGCCATATCAGTTTCTGCAAGTTGCTGTGCAACTTCGGCTGTACGATCTTTTCTCAGCTGTGTGATATTTAGCTTGGTTTCATTAACCTGCATATCCAAGGCATTGATACTGCTATTCACCTTCGCAACATCACCATTCAAAGTGGATATGTTGCGCTCGAGATCACGCACCCTGCTTATCTGAGCGTAGCCTTCTTTTAACAACTCGTTTTGATCGTTCAAGTCAGTCTTATAGGAAGCTAACAACATGCTTGTCGTGTTATTTTGCTCTATCAGACCACTACGGTTTGACTCAAGTTGGCGAATACGCTGCTGAAGAACGTTAACTCGGCCACTCATTGCAGTAGTGCGTGCTGTTAATAGGTCTTGCTGGTTAGCCAACATCACCTGAGTTCGCTTATCGCCTTTTGGTAGAGCAATAGAGCCAACATCTATCACTAGCTTTTGCTGCTGCTCAGCAAGCAACCTTTTGGCAATGATCCTTGCTTGCATCAATTGATGGGTAAACACGTCGAGCTGAGCAACCAATTGCGAGGAGTCTAACTCTACCAAAAGGTCTCCCGCCTCTACCGCTTCACCATCTTGCACTAAAATACGCTTAACCGTTCCACCTTCAAGGTGCTGTACTGTTTTTTTGTTAGAAGCCACCTTAACCGTTCCTGCAGCAAAAGCAGCTCTCTCTAGGGGCGCAAGAGCAGCCCAACTGCCAAATAAGCCAAAACAAAGCACAATGATTAGTAAACCTATAATGCGATAAAAAGCATCACCAGTCTTAACGACAGGCCAGTCCGACTGACCTATGGGTTGCGGCTGATTCATTACATATTCCCTTTTAAATGTGCTGGTAAAACAGGTTTTGGCGCGCTTGGTCTTGGCAGGGGTACAGGATTTTTTGGTTGGTTTGCAGAATGTGATGCCATCAACTGTGGTAGGACCTCCTCACGCGGGCCATACATTTCTGTGCGACCATCTTTCATAACCAACAACTTATCGACCTGAGCCAAAATACTAGGTCGATGCGTAACGATGATGACCGTTATACCCTTTGCACTCATTTGCTCTAAAGCCTTAGCTAAAGCGAGCTCTCCCTGTTGATCCAAATTTGAATTAGGCTCATCCAAAACCACTAGAACAGGATCACCGTATAGAGCTCGAGCAAGCGCTATACGCTGCCTTTGACCACCAGAAAGAACACCACCCGTGGCACCGATAATAGTGTCATAACCATCAGGAAACTGGAGGATCATCTCGTGCACACCCGACATCTGCGCAGCCCTAACCACTGCGTCTGAGTCAAGGTCACCAAAGCGACTGATATTTTCACTTATAGTGCCGTCAAACAGCTCAATATCTTGGGGTAAATAACCTATATGGGGCCCTAGCCGCGCCCTATTCCAAGAAAATATATCCGCACCATCAAGCCGTACTTTACCACTTAAACAGGGCCAGATTCCTAGCATGGCTCGTGCTAAGGTAGATTTTCCAGCACCACTTGGCCCTACAATAGCGACACTCTCTCCAGCATCTATACCCAGCTGGATACCTTTAACAATAGGATTTCTAGACCCTGGCGCTCCAACGACAACAGCTTCTAGGAAAAGATTACCCACTGGATCAGGCAAGGCCATTTTTTCTTCAGGACTTGGAATTTGGCTCAATAGTTTATTAAGTCGATCGTACTGCTGGCGAGCACTTATAAAACCCTTCCAACTGCCAATCATTAAATCAATGGGCGCTAATGCTCTACCCAACAATATGGAACCTGCAATCATCAGACCTGGAGATATTTCTTGGTTAATCGCTAGGTATGCACCCGCCCCTAAAACCAAAGACTGCAACAACATTCTAAACGTTTTGGAAAAATTGGCTAAAAAACCTGCCCGCTGGCTAGCAGTAGACTGATGGGAAAGACTTTGGATGTTGTTTCTTAACCAGAGGGACCTGATGTTATCAAGCATCCCCATAGACTCAATCACCTCGGCGTTACGGATACTGGCTGCAGTCATGCCTGAAGCGGCCATTTGGAATTTATTGGCGTTCATCAAAGGAGGATTAGTTGATTTATGGTTAATGATAGCGATCACCACTAACACTAGGCCCCCACCCACTGCCAT
Organism: Candidatus Njordibacter sp. Uisw_058; assembly: GCF_047730065.1. Taxonomy (GTDB): domain Bacteria; phylum Pseudomonadota; class Gammaproteobacteria; order Pseudomonadales; family Balneatricaceae; genus Njordibacter. The sequence continues at coordinate 497,360 of NZ_CP159829.1, read as the reverse complement.
CCACCCTAGCAGTGGATGAAAAGCAAACATCACAAACATGTATATTGGAATCCATGGCGCATCAAAAAAGGCGAACACGCCAGCACTGGTAAGGAATTGGCGCAGGTTAGTCAAATCATTTAACGCTTGTGTGTTTCCACTTTGGCCCCCAGTGTAGAGACTCATGCGAAAAACCGCATCGTATAACCGTTGATTGAGATTCATTTCTATACGATTACTCACTCGCACAAGTATCGCGGAGCGCATCCATTCAAGAGCGCCCATTACCACCATCAACATCACCATGAGCAGCGTCAGCATCAATAAAGTGACTTGACTACCACTGCTTAGAACACGATCGTACAGCTGTAGCATGTAAAGAGCAGGAACAAGCATCAGTAAGTTTACAAATAAACTAAAGAACCCAACAATTGCAAAAGAACCTCGACAGTTTTTTAATGCACGTTGCAAGTCAGTTTTTTGGGGTTTTATAGCCATGTTCTTGTCCTAAGAAAAAAGAATTTCCTTGAATTGGCCTTTAACTATAGGCCTAATTTTACGCTGCGAAAAGATAACGAAAGAAGCTTAACATATATGTGATATATATCACAGTTTTTTAAATATTTACTTTTTAATCTAACCTTAGTTTTAAACCATAAACACGGAATCAAACAATATTCCAAATGCTGAAAATGATGTTTCATCACTTATTTATTCCTCGACGCCAATTGCTCCTCCCTTTTGGTTTATCACTCTGGGCATTATGTGATAAATTTTTATTAGAAATCATGCTTTGATAAAGTTTAATGTAACTCTTAGCCATCAAGGTCACATCAAACATTGAGTCAAAACGCTGCTTAGCTAACAGACCCATCTTTACTGCCTCATTTGGTGATTGATGCATGAACATCATAGCTTCCTCGAGTTCTACTTGGCTGTTAGGGGTCACAACCAATCCTGTGGACATGTGTTGATTAACCCAGGATGTGGCGGTACCAATTTCTGTTGTTATCATTGGTGTGGATTGTCGCGAGGCTTCTAACAACACAATGCCAAAAGCCTCAGACCTTTGGCACGATGGCAACACTAACACTCGAGACAAATATAGCAAGGCGGCTTGATCAGCGCGGCCCACCAAGCCTACAAAAGAAATATTATCAGCTCCTAGGGATTGGGCTTGCAGCATTATTTTTTCCGTGAGCATGCCTTTACCAGTGATGACCAACTGAAGCTTTGTTCTCGCCGCAGCCTCAACCAATGTTGGCAGACCTTTATAGGACCGATGGGCACCCATAAATAGCTGAAAGCCAGAGCCTACAATTTGTTTCCAATAAGCTAGGCAAGATTGATCAAATTCTGCAGGCTCAGCTTGTATGGCCAAAGGAATCACGACCGGGGGCTTTTTTAGTGACTGTAAAACGCAACTTGAGGCTTTGTAAACGGGTGATGTAGCAACAACCACATCAGCTCTATTTAGGAACAAGCGCATAAGAGGGCGGTATAAATAACCTGTAAAACGCTGCCTCACAATATCACTGTGATAAGTGACTACCTTCGGCAAACTAGACTTGGCAAAAAACGATAAAATATCTTGAAACGGAAATGGGTAATGATAATGAACCACATCTACTCTGCGAGAAAGAACCCAGAAAATAGGAATCATTGCAAAAGCAATGGGCATTGAAAATCCAGTGAACTGAGGCCTGACTAAAACAACGATTGAATCTCTATACCGAACCACAGTGGTAAAGTTTACAGGACCACACGCAAGTATTATATGAAGACATTTTGGCTTTGTAGATTCAACTAGATTTTCGATAAAAGCTTCAACACCGCCGAACTTTTTCGGCCCAAAACACTTATATACGTGCAGCACCCGGATCATGAAAACTTGCTCCAACAAAATACCTTATTCAAAAAACTAAACGTCAAGGCTGAGGTGCTTTAAAGCATCAAGCTTTATAACAATCAGCCTTTTGCCTTCTTTTCTTACCACAGCCGCTACTTGTAATTGGCTTATGGCACGTGACACCGTTTCCCTGGTCGTGTTCGTCATGATTGCCATCTCATGCTGGGTCAAGACGCGCTCAATAATGGTTTCACCTTTAACGGACTCAATTTGCTGCAGGAGAAGCTTATAAATACGGCAATATGCACTACCAGAACCAAGGAGGATGATATGTTCGTTGTCTTTACGAATGGTATCTGTCAATTGCAAAAGGAGTTTTTTAGATACATGAGGCACAGAAAAAATGAGTTGCTGAGCTTCTTTTTTTGGCAGCACAATTACAATTGATGGCTCAGTTGCTATTATTGAGGCAGAACGAGGCCTGCCATCAATTAATGAGAGCTCGCCAAAATGCATCCCTGGATTAATAAACACAAAACCAATTTCACGACCATTTTGAATAAAATCTACGACTTTCAATCGCCCAGACACTAGAAAATAGAGCTCCGCAGAAGCCAATCCTTTTTGCACAACACTTTCATTTTTCGCATAAGTACGGATATGAAAATGCGTCAACAAAGCGTTTTGAATGATGGGATCTAACCCCTCAAGCAGCTGCATCTTGTCTAAATCAGTCGTTTGTAATTTCATTACAGCGATCCTTGTGCATTAATAGCATGCTATTTAACCTACCACCAAACGTCACGATGTACAGTGGCATTGTTATTGCAGTTACTGCACGCAACTATTATGTGCGATTCGTCACATAGTTGCAACTATTTGGAGTATTGCTTGCAACGGATAATACTCCTTGCTCTAATAGCCACTAGATCTGATAATCATACTCAACCCTATCTAGTTTAGAACCTTTTAGCCATGAATTCAGATGTTACAAAAAGCTTCTCCTCACTTTATCCTCGTCATTTGTCTCGCCTTACAGAAATAGCAGAAAAAGCCATGCATGCAGAGCAGTGCGACAGTATGTTAATTCACAGTGGCGTCCCCAAACTGCACTTTTTAGATGATTACCATAGCCCCTTTAAGGCCAGCCCCCATTTTGTTTGGTGGCTGCCCGTTACCCAAAGCCCCCACTGCTACTTGCTCATACAAACGGGCCAAAAACCAGTGCTTTTTTATCATTTGGCTGATGACTTTTGGCACGTGCCACCCCAACCACCGCAGGGGTTTTGGTGTGATTACTTTGATATTCATTTTTGCGCTGATTTAGCACAAGTCAAACAAAAGCTGAGTCATTATCAATCCACAACTGCTCACAGAGCATGGATTGGAGAGGATACTGAGCTTGCTAAAGAGCTAGGTATTAACACATCAAACCCAGACGGTTTAATGCATCGTTTACACTACGGTAGAGCGGTTAAGAGCCCATATGAAATTGCTTGCTTAACCCAAGCCAATATCCTCGCTTTAGCTGGCCACAGGGCAGCAGAACAGGCTTTTATGGATGGCAAAAGTGAGTTTGAAACGCAACTCGCCTACCTTGCTGCAGTGCAGTTAGATCCCGTCGAAATGCCTTATCGTAATATTATTGGTTTTGGCTCTCACAGTGCCGTTTTACATTATCAACACTACGACAACAAGCCACAGAATATGCATCAGCCGCAGAGCTTCTTAATCGACGCTGGCGCCCCATGCCATGGCTATGCCGCTGACATTACCCGCTGCCATAGTCGTGGTAGCCCTTTTTATCAAGGCTTAATAGACGCCATGACTAAAGCCCAACTCAGTGTGTGCGCTATGGTAAAGCCTGGGGTAAATTTTGCTGACCTGCACCATCAAATGCACAGCTTGGTGTTGGATTTACTATTAGAGTTTAAACTCGTGCAAGGTTCGAGAGACGAATTAGTCACCCGTCGTATAAGCAGTGTGTTTTTCCCCCATGGCTTGGGCCACTTGTTAGGCATACAGGTGCATGACATTGGTGGCTGGCAGCAAGACGAAGTGGGCACTATGCTCCTACCTCCAAAGAATCACCCCTTTTTACGTTGTACCAAAATCTTAGAAAAAGACATGGTAGTTACAATAGAACCAGGGCTTTATGTGATTGATAGCTTGTTACAAAAGTGCCGTGATAATGGCTTAGGTCATCTTCTCAACAATACAGCTATCGACCAATTAAGGCCTTTAGGTGGCGTGCGTATTGAAGATAATGTTGTCGCTGCACAACAACCTATTAGCCTATTCAATTTAGGGTCTTGAGTAAGATCTAGCAACGCAGCTGAGTGCAGTGACTTTTTATGGGGCTAATCTTTGAATCATGAACTAGGGCTTGAACTTATAACGGCATTGCTCCCCTTTTCTCGTCTAGCGTATCCATATTAGACTGTTCTATGGATCAATGTGAACCAACTTCAGTAAAGCGTAATAAGTAACCATCTGGATCAAGCAAACCAAATTCAGTCCGCTCTTTCATCCTATCCGTTCGCCAATACCAGCTGGTGTAAAGCTCGACAAATGGTTTAATGTCTGCAGCCAATGCGGATTGGTAAATTGTTTTAATATCATGGGTAAGGATTTGAAAGCTCACACCTCACCCATAAGGTTTTTTTAGTGGTGCAGGCTCCCAAGTCCCATCTTGCTTGCAACATGCGATCATAATTTGGGCATTTCCAAATTCTAAATATGCGTGGAGATCATTACCACGCCTCTGGGCTACAGAAAACCCAACTACCGCCGTATAATAGTGCAGGCTTTCATCGAAATTTAAACATCAGAATTCAGGTACAAGTGTGCGAACTTGGAACATAGTTTTTGCCTTTTCATTTAAAAGAGGCCGCAGCCTAAATCTCAAGTAAAATTACAATAAAAAAATTCATTTTTTCAACCACAATGCAATTACTGTTCATAGACAATGCTAAAATCATCTCAGTCAAACACATACAGTTTAGGGTCGTAGACAGGCTCGAATATTGGTTAATTGTTGCACTAGCTGGGCCTCACTATAAGGATTGGCAGCCAATTGCCCCCACACTGGGTTAGGCCACGCTGGGTCATTGGTAAAACGCCCAATCACGTGAATGTGCAACTGGCTCACAATATTGCCTAAGGCACCAGTATTAAGTTTTTTGGGGCTATATAGGTTAGTGACCATGGCAGCCACTTGATTCATTTCGTGCAGCACTTGTTGCTGTTGCTTCATTGGGAGCTCGGTGAGTTCTGTTGCCTGCGTGACGGTTGGCACCAAAATAAACCAAGGCACACTGGCATTATTCATTAGCAATAAGGTGCACACACCTAAGTTAGCAACAAATTCACAATCGGCTTTTAGGCGCTCATCGAGTTTAAAATGCTCACCCGTCTCTTTAGTGACTTCATTCATATTTTTCATGCGTATCTACTGTGTCTCTTATGCCCATTTTCATAGTCTACGACCCTGTGGTAGGCCCTGAATCCTTGAGCATACTCTATTAGCCTCTATTAACCTTTATTAGCGCTAAAAACAGTGTTTTCAAGCTAGGTTTAATGGAGGTCTTAAATGTATAATAACACTTCAATTGACGTAGGTGTGCCACATGACTAAAAAGCTATTTATTAAAACCCACGGTTGCCAGATGAATGAATATGATTCGTCACGCATGGCTGACTTATTGGGTGATAGCCATGCCATGGAAATTACCCACAACGAGGCTGATGCAGACGTGCTGCTACTTAATACCTGTTCTATCCGCGAGAAAGCCCAGGACAAGGTCTACCACCAGCTAGGCCGCTGGCGCAAACTCAAAGAAGCTAATCCCCAAGTTAAAATTGGAGTGGGTGGTTGTGTGGCGAGCCAAGAAGGTGAAGCCATTTCTAAACGAGCGCCCTTTGTAGACATGATCTTTGGGCCCCAAACATTGCACCGTTTACCCGAAATGATCGATGCCACCGACGCCAGCACCAAGGCTGTAGTGGATGTTAGTTTTCCAGAAATAGAAAAATTCGATAACTTGCCCGCACCAAAAGTGGAAGGTGCACAAGCGTTTGTGTCTATTATGGAAGGCTGTTCAAAATACTGTTCATTTTGCGTGGTGCCATATACCCGGGGTGAAGAAGTGAGCCGCACCCTTGCCTCAGTCTTGTTGGAGGTGGAGCAACTGGCCGAACAAGGCGTGCGAGAAGTCAACTTGTTAGGTCAAAATGTGAACGCCTATCAGGGCGAAACAGATGATAGTGACACGGTGGATTTAGCTGAACTGATTGTAATGGTAGCCAATATTGATGGTATCGATCGTATTCGCTTTACCACCAGCCACCCTGTTGAATTTTCTGACAGCTTAATAGACGCTTTTGGTCAAATACCCGAACTGGTTAGCCACTTACACCTGCCAGTGCAATCTGGCTCTGACAAAATATTAATGGCTATGAAACGCGGCCACACGGCCTTAGAATACAAATCTAAGATGCGCCGCATCCGCAAGCAACGCCCAGACATTAGCTTTTCATCAGACTTTATTATTGGTTTTCCTGGTGAATCTGACGCTGATTTTCAGGCCACCATGGATTTAATTGAAGACATTGGTTTTGATTTATCCTATAGCTTTATTTATAGCAAACGGCCAGGCACTCCCGCTACTGACTTACCTGATAACACCGATGATGTGACTAAAAAACAACGTTTAGCGCAGTTACAACGGCGCATTGACAGTCAATCATTTGATATTAGTAAGGCCATGGTGGGCAGCTTGCAACGGGTGTTGGTGAACGGATACTCTAAAAAAGACCCAGGCAAATTAACCGGGCGTTCAGAAAATAACCGGTCTGTGAACTTTGCAAGTAATAATGCTGACTTAATTGGTAAGTTCGCCCAAATCCTTATTTTGGAGGCGTTTCCCCATTCCTTGCGAGGTAAACTCGTGGCTTCTGAGTTAGACGGGCTTGCGCCTGTTGGCCCAATCGTGCTGCAATAGGTGATATGAGAAAATCTACCCACAGGTCAACTAGCTCAGACGGTAACAAAAACGAGACCACGTTTAGCCTGTTACCCGATAACACTCAACACCTTGCTAGCTTGCAAGGTCAGTTGGATGGCAACCTGCGTATTATTGAACAACGCCTTAAAATTAGCATTAGCAACCGTGGTAATCGTTTTCATTTGGCAGGCCCCGATGCAGCTTGTACTGCTGGTGAAAACGTATTACAACAACTCTTTCGTGAAGCCCAACAAACCAGCGAAGTCACTCCAGAAATGGTGCATCTCGCCCTAGTGGAAGCCCAACAAACCATGACCGAAACCAGTGTTAATTTAATGGTCCCCAAAGCCAACCAGCCACAAGATACGGGGCTTACTATTCGCACCAAACGCAGCACCATAAAACCTCGGGGCGAAACCCAGCAAAATTACATTCGGTCTATCCACAAATATGACATTAACTTTGGTATTGGGCCAGCTGGTACTGGCAAAACTTACCTTGCCGTGGCCTGCGCTGTTGAAGCGCTAGAACGGGAGGAAGTGCGTCGCATAATACTCGTGCGTCCCGCGGTAGAAGCTGGAGAAAAACTGGGTTTTTTACCGGGCGATCTGGCGCAGAAAATAGATCCTTACCTGCGCCCACTCTATGACGCACTGTATGAGATGGTAGGCTTTGAAACCGTCGTGCGCATGATTGAAAAGAACATCATCGAAATTGCACCTTTAGCCTACATGCGCGGCAGAACCCTAAATGATAGTTTTGTCATTTTGGATGAAAGCCAAAACACCACCTGCGAACAGATGAAAATGTTCCTCACCCGCATTGGCTTCGGTTCTACTGCGGTGATTACCGGTGATGTCACCCAAATCGATTTACCCAAAGGCACTGCGTCTGGCCTAAAGCATGCCATTGAGGTGTTGAATGGTATTAATGGCATTGGATTCACCCACTTCTTATCTGGCGACATAGTGCGGCACCAACTAGTGCAGCGCATTGTAGATGCCTACGACGCATTTGAAAATAAACCCTCATGATGGTAGATCTACAGATTGCCTGTGATAATAAAAATTTGCCGAGCTTAGCCCAGTTAGAGCAATGGACAAAATTAGCCCTACAAACACCTAATACGGCGGCTGAAATAACCATCCGTATGGTTGATAATGAAGAGAGCCATGCATTAAATCTGCAATATCGTGGCCAAGACAAAGCCACCAACGTTTTGTCATTCCCTTTTGAAACACCCGAGTTTGAAGACCCCAAATTAACTGCAGCGATGGCCTATGAATTAGGGCCTGTGAGCTATTTAGGCGACTTGGTGGTCAATGCGCCATTGTTAGCTCAAGAAGCCGCACAGCAACACAAAAACGTGACTGATCATTGGGCCCATCTAATTATACATGGCACCTTGCATTTGCAAGGTTTTGCCCATACTGAAGACCAAGAAGCCGAAGAAATGGAAGCGCTTGAGGGCCAGTTATTGGCAAGCCTCAATATAGCTAACCCTTATGTTGCTATAGAAAGCGACTAAGCGTATAAACTGGTGTTATTAACCCTTAGGAATACACAACCCTTATGAACGACGACGCGTCGACCAACAGTCAGGACAAACGCTCCTGGCTGGATAAACTTTCTTTTTTCCTCAGTGACCGGCCTAGCAACAAAGAAGAGTTGTTAGAACGAATCCGCCAAGCTGAAGAAGACCAAATACTTGATCGTGAAGCCCTCGACACTATTGAAGGTGCTTTACAAATGTCACACATGCAAGTGCGTGACATTATGGTTCCACGGCCCCAAATGGCCGTTGTTAAAGCGGACCAAAGCACTCAGGAGTTCATGCAAACGATTACTGAAACATCACACTCACGTTTCCCAGTGATTGGTGAATCGCCTGACGAGGTGTTGGGCATTTTATTGGCTAAAGATCTACTGCCTCTGGCGTTTGCTAAGCAAATGGATAACTTTGATCTCAACGCCATGTTGCGTAAGCCTATTTTTGTGCCCGAGAGTAAACGCTTGTCTATCTTACTCAACGAGTTTCGCACTAACCGTTATCACATGGCCATCGTTTTAGATGAATACGGTGGTGTTGCAGGTTTGGTGACTATAGAAGACGTGTTAGAGCAAATTGTGGGTGAAATTGAAGACGAGACTGATGCCGAAGAAGATGATGGCAACATTAGACCTTTTGTAGACAAAGGTTTCTTAGTTAAAGCCCTTACTACCATTGACGATTTTAATGCCCACTTCGGTACTTATTACGATGAGGCTGAATTTGACACTATTGGTGGCATTATCACCCAACAATTTGGTCATTTACCCGCCAAAGATGAAAACATTCAGGTGGGTGATTTGAACTTTCTGATTTTGGCTGCAGACAACCGCCGTATTCGTCTGATGCAAGTCAACCCAATTAGCAACGATGCTAATGAGCCACTCCCTGAGAGTTAACTTAGGGGTCAGTTTAATCGCTGGCGCCTTGGCCCCGATCGCCCTTGCCCCTATCAACTTTTGGCCACTAGCACTGCTGAGTGTGGCCCTACTTTGGTACAACCTTAATCACACTAACACAGCCAAACAAGCTTTACTGAGTGGCTTTGTTTATGGTTTAGGGTATTTTGGTGTGGGTGTGAGTTGGGTGTTTGTAAGCATGGTTGACCATAGTGACACTCACTGGTTGTTAGCGACCTTACTCACTGCTTTATTTTGTGGCGGTATGGCGTTATTTTATGCATTATTTGGTGGCATATATTATCGATTTAAACCTCATCATCAATACCCTACGCTATTATTTATAGGCCTATGGATTAGCCTCGATTTACTGCGGGGATGGTTACTCACGGGTTTTCCATGGTTATACCTAGGTTATGCAGGGCTGGACACGCCGCTAGTTGGTTACGCCCCAATATTAGGCGTGCATGGGGTTACTTTGATACTCCTAGCCAGCGCTTTGTTACTTTTTGGTAGCCCACTAAAACCGTTTTTACGTCTCATACTAGTGCTGGTGATTTGGGCTGGCGGTTATGGCTTAAGCACCATTGCTTGGACCCATCCAAGTTCAAAAGATCCCATAAAGGTGTCTTTGCTGCAGGCTAACATTAGTTTAGAAAGCAAATGGTTACCAGAAACATTAGCGCCCACATTGGGCTATTACCTTAAACAGTCTTATGTGCATTTAGACAGTGACCTCATTGTTTGGCCAGAAACCGCCATTGCCACTTATTGGGATAAAGTTGCGCCCGCATTCAAGCCTCTGAGCACCCTTGCTAAAGAGCAAAACACACAAATTATTAGTGGCACAGTGATGCGCCAGAGCACCAAGTCGAGAGCTAACTATTACAATGGGCTCATCGCTTTTGGCGCTGAAGATGGCCAGTATCATAAGCAGCGTCTGGTGCCATTTGGTGAGTATATGCCCTTAGAGGATTGGTTAAGGGGCGTTATAGACTTCTTTGATTTGCCGATGTCAGCCTTTAAGCTGCCACTCCAAAAACAAGGTTTGTTAACCCAAAATCTAGCCATCGCTGGCAATATTTGTTATGAAATTGCTTACCCACAACTGGTGGCCCAGCAAGCAGCCACAGCCAAAGTGATTCTAACCGTGAGTAATGACACTTGGTTTGAGCGCTCATTAGCACCTTGGCAACATTTACAAATGGCACAAATGCGGGCTATAGAGAACGGCAAGCCCGTTGTTAGATCTACCAATAGTGGAGTTTCGGCGTTAATTGATGCGGCTGGCCAGATTACGCATATGGCCCCTTTGTATGAACGGGCAGAGATCACTGGCGAAGTGACTTTGATGAGTGGCCAAACTCCCTATAATACAGGCCTTAACTGGCCCATATTTTTGTTGAGTTTAGGCTTATTGGGATGTGGTTTAAGGCGCTACTTTTTGGGCTTTTTCCCAATCAGGATTAAACCCTAAAATCACATGGGGCCGAGGCTGTTTGTGATTAAAGTGAAAGTTGTGAAGTTGGGTAAATTGGGCCCGAATATCATCTGCTGCGAGCTGATCTACTTTAGCAGGCACCAAGTAACCGTCACCCCGAGCCCTGAACACCATTCTGCATTCTCCAGCGTCTAACAACTTTTGAGCATGAGGGGCTTCTGCAGGACACAAGGCTGTCATGGTCGACTGAAAGCTATCCGCTTTTTGGAAATAGTCAGCTGACAATTGCTTCACTACCCACTCAAAGCGCTCAATAGGGTCAACGGTCTTTTTAGCATTGTGCTTATATTGGGCCACCAAATGGTCCAGTTCACGCTTTAGAATCAAAATGGTTAGCTCTACACCCACATCTCCATCTGCGCCGTAGCAGACTAAAGGCTTGGCTTCATCTAAAGGGAATCCAGCTGCTTGGCGCGCAGCGAATAGGCGGCTTAAGCACTGCCAGTGCATGAAATCGTGTTCTAATGTTGTGTCGCTTGCAATCACTTGTTCATCCTCAAAAAGTGCAATATTCCTAATCGTTGACCCATTATGCAATAAGCTTGGGGCCAACAAAAGTAAGCAAACGCCTTAATTTAGAACTTGTGCGACAGCCATGGCAAATAAAACGTCACTTTGGCTATCAATTTGCGGGGTTTTCCATTTGTTGAGCCAGCTTTAGCCTCTGTACTTTCCCAGAGGGCCCCTTTGGTAAATCGTGCAAAAAATTAATCTTTATGGGGGTTTTAACTGGGCCTAGTTTAATTTCACAAAAGGCAATTAATTCAGCTTCAGTGGTTTCCTTACCTTGCGCGAGCACAACACTAGCTGCTACGTCTTGTCCATAGTGAAGGTCTTCAATGCCAAAGGCTGCCGCTTCCATTATTGCAGGATGAGTATAAAGCACATCATCAATTTCCCTCGGTGCTATATTTTCACCCCCCTTTATAATTAACTCCTTTATGCGTCCCGTAATAAAACAAAAATCATCCTCATCCATAACTGCTAAATCACCTGTGTGAAACCAACCTTGGTCATCAATGGCTGCTTGGGTCGCCTCAGGGTTTTTATAATAGCCACGCATGACGCATTTACCTTTTACCAACAACTCGCCTTCAATACCACGCCCTACCTCTTGTCCAGAGGAATCTATGATTTTCACTTGAGTGCCATAGGCTATACCTGGAGAGCCATGTTTAGTGATTTGAGGTGGCAGTGGATTGGAGAGTATTTGTGCTGAAGTTTCTGTCAGGCCCATAGTCTCCAAAATAGGCACACCAAAGCGTTTTTCAAAACCCAAGTGCAAGACTGGTGGCAATGCAGCAGATGCAGAACGTCCAAAGCGTATTTTGGTGTGAGCAGACTCAAGTTTTACAGACTGCCCATCAGAGGTTTGATGCATCAAGTAAGAGATAATAGTAGGTACCACACTAAACCAGCTGCATCTAGAATCAATGACCCAATTCCAAAACTTAGAGGTACTAAAACCATGGGGTAGCACTAAACTGCTACCACTGACCAGGGAAGACATAACAGATACACATTGTGCATTAATATGACACAAAGGGAGCACACACAAGCCACGGTCAGTGGTTTGTAATCCATGGGCTACTGCCGTATTCATGCCGCCCGCTATGAGATTTTCATGGGTTAAGACAACACCTTTTGGACGTCCAGTTGTGCCTGAAGTGTACATTAACAATCCATCACTTTGGGGCGTAATAGACTCTAACTTAATCGCACTAGCAGAACTTTTAGACCAACTCAGTCCAGAATCTTCATGCGCGTCAATGAGTTTAATATCTGGAGGGAGTTTATCCCCAAGTTGCATTAATAACAGTTTAGATGCGGCGTTGACAAAGACCAGTCTAGTATCTGAATGCTGCAAGACATACCCAAGCTGATCAGGGCCTGCAGCAGGGTTGAGCGGTGAAATCATGAGGCCTGTATAGAGCGCACTTAAAAACAACATCAAAGGTGTCTTACCATTGCCCATCATGAAAGAAATGGTGTTCCCTTGGACTAACCCTAACGCATTAAACTGGGCTGCATAGGCCTGAACTTCCTGCTCTAACTGTTTAAAGGTCAGTAATGTGTCAGTCTCTGGAAAGACAGCGTAAACCTGATTTGGTTGCAACTGCGCATAGTGGGATATTAGCCCCCGGACGGTATCAGCAGCTGGCACATATTGAGGTAAGTTCATGACAGATACCTACGGTGGTAGTCAGCAAATATATCCTCTACTGAGACCTCTCGGGGTGGAATGGTCTGCACGACCTTAGTTACATTCATAAAGTGCCGATAATGAACATTTTCATCCGTGACGTTACCTCCCCATGTGCCACAGCCCATAGATAAGGAAAACGGTAAGCCATTATCAAAGCTGCCACCTGTCGCAAAACAGTGGGCTTGATTCACAATCACCCGACAAACTGGCATTTCAAGACCCAATGCCTCGGCTCGTTCGATGGATTGACTATGCAAACTTAAAGAATGTCCTTTGCCTTGATAGTTCAAAATAGTATTAGCTACTTTTTTGGCATCATCAAAGTCTTGGGCACGATATAAGGTTAAAACAAGTGCCATTTTTTCGCCAGAAAAAGGGAAATCTGCACCCGCACCCGTCTCTTCCACCATCAAAAAATCAGCATCACAAGCAGAAATTCGAGTAATACCCGCAAGTTCACACATCACACTGACCGGTTTTGCTAGCATGGATGCATTGAGGTGGCCCTTGTGCCATAAAACTGCCTCTAATTTTGCAGTCTCTTTGGGGGTCAATATGCACCCATTTACTGACTCCAAAGCCTTTAGCATATCGTTATAAATAGCTTTAACCATGATCAAACTATTCTCAGACGAGCAGCTAGTGGCATTATCAAAGGTTTTTGAGGCTTTTATTTTAGCAGCAGCTGAGGCCAAGTCTGCCGTTTCATCGATTAAACTAGTGACATTACCAGCGCCCACACCGAACGCTGGAGTACCGCAGGTGTAGGCGGCCCTAACGTTATTTTGTGAGCCTGTAACCACCACGAGATCCACTTGTTTGAGCATTTCCATACTCAAATCTTTACTCACTGGACTGGGTAAAGCTTGCACTAAATTTCGTGGTGCACCTATGCGATCCAACTCTAAATATATTAGTTCAATCAACCGCGTACAACTGGGCTGACCTTTAGGTGAAGGCGACAAAATTATAGCGTTACGACACTTAAGCGCATTCAAAATCATATTCATCGGGGTTGCAATAGGATTTGTAGATGGCACAATTGCGCCTACAACTCCAACAGCACGGGCGATTTCTACAATACCCTGCTCTGAGTCTCGCCTAATAACGCCTACAGTTTTAGCATCTTTTAAATCACGCAATAAACCCAATGTTTTTCGGTGATTCTTAGTGATTTTATCTGCCACATTGCCCAGCCCTGTTTCAGCTACAGCCAGTTCAGATAACATTTTATTATTTTCAGGATTGACTAAGGCCCATGCCACCGCCGTCACTAACTCGTCAACTGCAGTTTGATTGTAGCTTTCAACCTGCTGCTGAGCCTGACTAGCCCGCTGTATTAGCAGGGCAACTTGACTTACAGCATTTGTTTGGGTCATTTAGACCTCCACATGCATCCGTTTTAAACGGTGTAGTTTTAGTTGGAGCAACAAGGAACCAACTGCTTAGCGTCTAACTAAGCAGCGGCACCATGCAGCAAAAGAGTACTAGAACGTTACTATTTGACGACTCTCAAAATAGTATCAGTGTACTTTCCGTGTACTATAAATCAGCCAGGAGTTTGTCTAGGTAAGCTTGACGCTCAACCCACATGCTTTTGACTTCAGCACGAGTCATAATACGCATTGGTGAGCCCCCCGATTTCATTTTTTTGGCCACTTTACCATCTTGAAACATTAAATGAACACGTTCAGCAAGAAAATCTATCACCTCAGGTGGTGTGCCCTTGCGAGCCATGATGCCTCTAAAGTTAACACTCGAATCATCGACATCAATCCCTTGCTCTTTAAAAGTTGGCACGTCGGGTAAAAAGGTTTCTTCGCGCTGATTATCGGCTACAGCAATTATTTTTATGCGATCACCTTGACGGTATGCATCACTTAAATTATTGAAGCCTGCCATCACTTGGCTACCTAAAACCATCTTCATCGCTGCAACACCACCACCGGCTGGTATGTACTTGGTGCTAATGTTGGCTACTTTGTCAAACTGCAAACTTGCAATATGATGACCAACATAAAGCCCTGCCCCACTCACTGTTAATTTACCAGGATTAGCCTTAGACCAAGCCACAACGTCTGCAGCCGAATTAAAGGGGCTATCTGCAGGTACGATTAAGACGGCTGGGTCTGCCCCCCAATTAGCAATGGGTTCCAAGTTGTTAATGTTATAAGAGGTATCAAACTTGAGCGATTGGGCAATAAAATGGGGCACATTATAAGCGGCAAGTTGGTGACCGTCAGTGCTGGCACTACTGGCGTACCAGTTCCATCCTTTTTGCCCACCTGCACCTGGTTTATTAAAAATAACCATGGGCATATTGAGGTATTTTTCATTGCCCGCCATCATTGTTGCAATGCGTGCTTGGAAGTCTGTTGCACCACCAGGGCCGTAGGCCACAGCGACTTGAACAGGAGCACTTGGAAAGTCAGCGGCGATTACTGCGGCACTGGGCGCTAATAAGAAAGCACTCAATGCGACCGAGACGATAGAAGGTTTTATTTTTTTTAGTATCATAGGAATTACCTTTTTATTAATCGGCACTTCACCAGAGGTGAGATGCCTTTGATCTGCATTATTTGGACCACCCAAACAACACGAATTTTTACCACCAGCCAGGAGTAACAACCCTCAGGGACACACTAAATAGCAAGTAAATAACGGCTATAAAGCATAATGACACCCAAAGGGTTTTGGTGAACTGTTGACGATCTTTTTTGGCACTATAAAATAGTACAATGCAGTTAAATCCTAACCAAGAAGCCAAATAGAAGCCTATGGTTGGCATAACCAACAAATAGCCTAGGATAATAGCAATACCAGCGCCAAGATCAGGCCACTCAACCAAAACCCCATTAGATTTTTGTCGATCCCACACACGTAGGACATCAATAAACAACAGAACTGCAAAAACCATCAATAATACGGCTAGCAAAAATGGGAAATCATAAGCGGTACTTCCATTGGCAGACAAGACCATGATCAACACCAAAAGAGAAACCACAACAGCGCCAACTGCCGCAACACGACTGCCAGGCATTGAACGTTTTAGATCATCAGCGACTTTGCGGCGTTGCTTAACTTCTACCCAAATGCTGTAACCAATTGACACCAGACACACAAATATAAGCACTAGGTTGATGGAACCCATCATAAAGTAAACCAACGGACCATCACTAACATCAGCTATCATTTTGCCCATAGAGAAATTATCTTCGGCAATGGGACCTAAGATAATCCCAAGCACGATTGGCGCAGCACTGAATCCATATTTGTTTAACACATACATCAAGCTTCCAAGCACCAGCATTAATACCACATCAGAATAACTATTTTGAATACTGTAAGTACCAAACACAGCAAGAATGGTCACCGCTGCTGCCATATACTGAGAGGGCACGCGCATAACCCAATTACTGCTGCTGCGACTCAGGCCTAAGCCAATTACTAGCATAAAAATCTGTGCCAGTAACAAAGACCCAATGAAAGTCCAAGTGACTGCAGCGTGCACCGTAAATAGGTCAGGTCCAGGGAACAATCCATTGATTAGCAAGCCACCTAATAACACCGCTGCCGTTGGACTACCCGGAATTCCAAGTGTGAGTAGAGGTACGAGTGAGGGGCCTACCATGGCGTTATTAGCTGACTCAGCCGCAATCACACCATCCGGTTCTCCATGGCCAAATTTGCTCGCATCAGGACTAAACTTCCGCACCTGATCATAAGCGACGAGTCCAGCAATTTGGCCCCCTGCCCCTGGGATAATGCCCACCACCACACCCGATATAGTGCCAATAGCCAGGGCTTTTACTCGGCTTAAGTTATACTTAATTGATGACCACAAAGGTGTGTCTTCGGTTGTAAAAAGTCCACCACTGGATGTTTGGCGGCTCGTGACTAACAGTTGGTATATTTGGGGAACGGCAAATAGCCCTATTAAAGCCACTACAATGTGCACGCCACCCGTAAGATGATCGGTGAACACAAAACGGGATTCTCCAAATATGGGGCTAATGCCTATGGTGGAAATCCATAAGCCCAACACGCCAGAGAATAAACCTTTAACAACGGATTTAGAACCGAGTGTACCGATGACAGTGACGCCCACTATAGCCATCCAGAACATTTCCGAAGGGCCAAACTTCAGTGCCAGCTTTGCCAATGGGGGTGTGAAAAATATCAACACTAAAACGCCAGTAATGCCACCCACAAAAGAGCTAATAAAACAAAAATGTAACGCTTGTGTAGCCTTACCTTTTTTAGCCATTGGGTGGCCATCTAATACCGTTGCGATGTTAGCGGGAGCTCCTGGAATATTAACTAAGATGCCACTAATAGCACCACCTGCCACAGTAGCGGTATAAACGGCTCCAAGTAGAACTAAACCTGTTGCTGCATCCATTTGAAAGGTAAATGGAATTAACAATGCAACCGCCATGGTTGGGCTCAAACCGGGTAAGGCTCCCAAAATCAAGCCACCAGTGGTGGCAATAACTAACACTAATAGGTTGCTAATACTAAATATGGCACCTATATGATCAAATATTTCCACAGAGTTTTGCCTCTTAAAGGTCCATTTTTACGGACCTGACTGATTTAAAAAAATGTATGAGTTCTTGTTCTATATATATAGATAATATAACTCATGTACATGAGTCAAGCTTTTATGATAATATTTTTTATCGACTGGCAAGAATCTGTTATCATTTATTCATCAGAAATAAGACTTAAAGTCGAAATAAAATATGGGTTTTCAAATAGTTAATGATTCAATGGACGAATAAGACCGTGCCTCACACGCCGTTATACAAAGTGGTAGAGAATTTTCTTCAAGAACAGATTGCAGCTGGTGATCTAGCGCCTGGAGATTTAATTCCCTCTGAACCACAACTCGCAGAAAAACTTTCTGTAAGCACAGGCACCGTAAAAAAAGCCATAGAAAACCTAGTTCACCAAAAACTGTTGTACCGACATCAAGGCAAAGGCACTTACGTCTCTCGGATTGATTTTAATAATAGTTTATTTCGCTTTTTTTCTTATGGCACACACTCAGGAAAGCCAGTGCGTATTACTAAACAAACGCCTGTGAGAGAGATCCGCAAAGGTAGTGACAAGATTTGTCAACGGCTTCAAGTGGCACCAAATACTGATATGGTCTATATCAAACGTGTGGGATTTCGGGATGATAGACCCGTGTTGGTAGAAAAGTGTTGGTGGGTGGCTGACTTAGTGCGTGGTTTAGAGAAAGAAGACGTTCATATTCCAGATTTACTCTACGCCGTGGTCGTTGACCAATTCAACTTACCCATCGTGCGCTCAGAAGAATCTCTCACTGCAGAAATAGCAGATCAAGATACCGCTGTCCTGCTCAATATAAAGGTCGGTGATCCCCTAGTGGTTTTGCACCGCCTCACTTATAGCAAAAACAACCAACCCGTCGAGTTTAGAATTACCAGAGGGCGGGCAGATAGCTTTAGCTATCGCACAGAAATTCGTTAATCAATAGTCAGTCACCACACCAGATGTCGACCCTACTGGCGTGGTAATTTTGGCTATGAGTGTGGGCTTAGTCTTGCGAGCCAAACTACGCTGGGTTAAACATCCACCCGCACACCACTATAGGCATCAAATAAGACCGCTTTACTGGTATCTACCTGGACATTAATGTGGCCTTTAGTTTGGGCCTCAACACCCGCTTCTGGACTTAGTCGAGCTTGAATTTCAGTACCATTCCACTGACCAAAAGCAATGGTATCTGGCCCCATAGGTTCAGTCACCTCAACTTGCATAGGTATGTTATGCACGAGCGCACCTTCAGCATAAGGCTTAGGTTCAGTGATCATCTCAGGTCGAATGCCAAGAATAACTGTTTCTAAGCCAGCTGACTTAAGCCGCGCACCATGAGCCACTTGTAGTTCAAATTTCTGACCTTGGCTTTCAATCACTAGCTTATCATCAAGCACCACGCATTCAAGAAAGTTCATTGGGGGAGACCCCATGAAATCAGCCACAAACCGATTAGCTGGATTATTATAAATTTCGTAGGGTGTACCAAATTGCTGTACTTGACCATCTTTCATGACAGCAATGCGGTCGGCTAGTGTCATGGCTTCCACTTGGTCGTGGGTTACATAGACAATAGTGGTGCGCAAGCGCTTGTGTAACTTCTTTATTTCCGTGCGCATCTCTACCCGTAACTTAGCATCTAAGTTAGATAAAGGTTCATCAAACAAAAACACTCTTGGGCTACGGGCTAAAGCGCGACCCATAGCCACACGTTGGCGCTGACCGCCTGACAGTTGGCTGGGCTTGCGGTCCAAAAGATGTTCAATTTGTAATAATTGTGCCACTTCTGCAACCGTTTTCTCAATCTGAGCTTTGGGCACCTTGCGCATTTCCAGTCCAAAGCTAATATTACGCGACACACTCATGGTGGGGTAAAGTGCGTAAGACTGAAACACCATGGCAATGTCACGTTCTTTAGGACTGAGGGATGTAACATTGGCTCCATCAATCAAAATGTCGCCGCTGGTCACTTCTTCTAGGCCTGCAATGCTGTTCATTAGGGTGGATTTACCACAGCCAGATGGACCCACAAGAATGAGAAATTCACCATCTTTAATGTCTAGGTCAATGCCCTTTAGTACTTGTGTGTCACCAAAAGATTTAGTGAGTTGTTGAATTTGTATGGAACCCATAACGGTTTCTTTTCCTTTGTCTTAATCTTTTTATTAGCCTTTGACGGCACCCGCGGTTAAACCGCGTACAAAATATTTACCAGCCACTAAGTACACCACTAAAGTGGGTAAGGCCGCGATCACGGCAGCAGCCATGTCGACGTTGTATTCTTTGCCACCCATGGTGGTATTGACCAGGTTATTCAGCGCCACAGTAATGGGCTGGGTGCCCGGGCCTGAGTACACTACTCCAAAGAGGAAATCATTCCAAATTTGAGTAAATTGCCAAATCACGCTAACCACAACAATTGGGGTAGAGAGAGGTAGAAACACATGCCTAAATATGGCAAAAAAGCCCGCACCATCTAATCGTGCTGCACGCACTAGTTCAGAGGGGATACCCACATAGTAGTTACGGAAGAACAGAGTCGTAAAAGCCAAACCATAGATAACGTGCACCAACACCAAACCCGGTACGGTATTAGCTAAACCTAGCCAAGCCAAGAGTTTTGCCATGGGCAATAAAATAACCTGAAAAGGAATAAAGCAACCAAACAATAAGGCTCCAAAGAGGAAATTGCTGCCTTTAAAGCGCCATTGGGACAGCACATATCCATTTAGGGCGCCAATGACCGTAGAAATAAACACGGCTGGCAGCACAATGCGCATACTATTCCAAAAATACGGTGCGAGACCATAACAGTCACCGCCCGTGCAAGCACTGCTCCAAGCTTTAGACCACGCACTGCCGTTTAGCGCCTCTGGAAGAGCCAAAATATTACCATTACGAATTTCTTCAATACCTTTGAAAGACGTAGTCAGCATCACGTACAAGGGACCTAGGTAAACCAATGCAAAAAACAATAACAACACAATGAATAGCGCTTTGTATAGTTTGTGAGAAGTTGTTGAGGCACTCATGATTTTTTAACCCGCAACTCAGAGTAAAGATAAGGCACGATGATCGCCATGACACCTGCTAGCATAACCATGGCACTAGCCGCACCAAGACCCATTTGTGCGCGACTAAAAGCGTGCGTGTACATAAAGGTCGCAGGCAAATCAGAAGCATATCCAGGACCACCGCCAGTGAGAGACTGGACTAAGTCGAAGCTCTTAATGGCAATATGACTTAAAATAACCACAGAGCCAAAAAACACCGGCTGCATGATGGGCAAGATAATGTGCCAGTAAGTGCGGACGGTAGAGGCACCATCCATTTGCGCAGCTTTAATGAGGCTGTCATCAACGCCTCGCAGACCAGCCAAAAACATGGCCATAACAAATCCACTCGACTGCCAAACAGCAGCAATCACAATGGTGTAAATTGCCATATCAGGTTCAACTAGCCAACGAAATTCAAATTCAGTAAAACCAAGGTCACGCACCATTTTTTCGATGCCTAAACCCGGATTAAGAATCCATTTCCATGCCGTACCTGTGACGATGAAGGACACGGCCATGGGGTAAAGATAGATGGTGCGTAAGGCGCCATCGTTGCGAATATTGCGATCTAGTAAAATCGCCAACATGAGCCCAAGTATTAGGGCAATAATAATAAATAGCAGAGTAAATACAAAGAGGTTATCCAGTGCAACGTGCCAGCGTGGGTTAGCAAATAAGCGCTCGTACTGCTCCCAACCGACAAAGTCCCACTGAGGTAGCATGCGACTTTTAGTGAAGGATAAGACCGCAGTCCAGCCGATGAAACCATACATACACACCAACATAACAATGGCTGTAGGAGCCATGATTAGTTTGGGCAATTGTTTTTCGAGATAATCGAACATGAGTTAGCTCAATAATATTTTAGAAATGTGCCATTGCAAGGTTTGGACTATCTTGGAGAAGGTCCAGGGAAAGCAGCAATCCATCACACTAAGTTTTGGATCACTGCACTAACCTCACAATGACTAGACCATAGATTACGGCATTGAGCTCGTAATAACTACGATTGGCGGTTACTTAGCAGCAGCAATCGCTGCTACAAGCTGAGCTACACCTTGGTCGGCAGTGTCATCAGAGTTGAAGAACTGCGTGGCAGAGTCAGAAATTGCGCCAGAAATCGCACCAGAAACAGCCATACCATGGGCAAAGCTTGGCACTAGACCACCAGTGGCAGAACTAGAAACAAATGCGTCCATAGAGTCGTGAGCACAAGAGTCAAACTCGGTACGAGCCATGCCTAAACGTGCAGGGATTGAACCTTTATTAAGGTTAAATACACGCTGGAAATCATTACTTAAGATTTCTTTAGCCATTACTTTTTGAGCCTTTGTGTTTTCGGCATCGCTTTGGTTAAAGAAAGCAAATGAGTCAACGTTAAAGGTATAAGCACCAGAAGTACCTGGAGCAGCTACACAAACGTAGTCAGTACCAGCATTCATACCAGCAACCTTAAACTCACCTTTTGCCCAGTCACCCATAATCTGCATACCAGCTTCACCCTTAATGACCATAGAGGTCGCTAAGTTCCAGTCACGGCCTGGAGAGTTGATATCGATAAATTGGCGCAGCTTACCAAAGGTCTCAAATACTTCTTTGGTGGTTGCACTGTTAAGGGCATCCATATCTGTCTGTACGAAGGCTTTGTTGTAGTAATCAGCACCGCCAACACCTAGAACCACAGCTTCAAATATAGTGGCATCCTGCCACGCCTGGCCACCATGGGCTAGGGCAATGTAGCCTGCATCTTGTACTTTTTTAGCTTGTACCATAAAGTCATCCCATGTAGTTGGGATAGTGGCACCAGCTTTGCGGAATACTTCTGGGTTGGCCCACAACCAGTTAACACGATGCACGTTTACTGGTGCTGCGACGTATTCACCTTTGTACTTCATTACGTCAGACACGACTTCTGGTAAAATTTCGTCCCAGTTGTTAGCTTTTGCAACGTCATCAATGCTAGACAAGAAACCTAGCTCACCCCAGTCTTGGATATCTGGACCTTTAATTTGAGCAGCTGTAGGCGGATTACCAGAAATAGCACGGGATTTTAATACCGTCATGGCACTTTCACCACCACCACCAGCAACAGCAAAATCAACCCAGTCAACACCAGACCCAGCCAATTGTTGTTTTAAAAAGTCAACACTTTTGGCTTCACCACCACTGGTCCACCAATGCAATACTTCTACTTCGCCGGCTTGCGCACTTGGTGCAATAGCCATCATAGTGGCAAGAGCCAAACCTGTTAATTTAGTCTTCATGGAAGTTCCTCATTAAATTTATTGTTCTATTATCCGGCATTCAAAACCCGGTGAAAGGAGTGTATAGAGGATAAAGTGTCACAACGTGGTGAAGTGTGACGAAGAGTTACAAAGGGAAATAAACCTCAACCATCAGGCCACCACCGCGGCGATCCTTTAGTTCTAACTCACCCCCATGCAGATTTGCAATGCTGCGTGCAATTCCCAAGCCTAGACCCACATGATCGTCGTTAGGTTTTTCATCGATGCGATAATAAGGTTCAAAAACGCGAGCTTTGTCAGCATCACTCAAACCAGGGCCAGGATCTAAAATACGCACGACCGTACCTTGGGCATCAGCGAGCGCAACAATACTCACAGCTCGGCCATAAGCGAGCGCATTGTCAATCAAATTACTAAACAAGCGTTGTAAAGCCATACTCCGTCCATCGATCACCAAACCTGGCTGCACATCGATATCAATAGGTAAGCCATAAATTTGGTTATTAGTAGCTAGTTTGAGTAATAATTGACTTAAATCGATGCGCTGAGCATTTTCATGAATGGCATCATCCTTCATCATTTGCAGACTGCCCTTCACCATTGTTTCTAGATTCTCTAAGTCACCAATTAGGGCCTGCTTTTGATCAACATCAGAAATCATTTCAGCGCGCAAACGGGCGCGGGTCAATGGCGTTTTAAGGTCATGTGAAATAGCTGCAAAGAGTCGTTCTCGGTCTCCTGTAAACTTTTGAATGCGCCCCACCATGGTATTAAAGGCGCGAATGGTAGCCACCATTTCACTGGAGCCTTTTTCTCGCATATGGCGGGGATTCCGTCCCTTGCCAATGGCCTCTGCTTGTCTAGCTAACAAGCGCAGAGGTCTCACTACCCAGCGCACAAGCAGCAGGGTTAGGAGCAAGACCGTTAACGAAACTAAACTAATACTGAGCACACGCTCACTGGTTAGCCAAGTGACACCGCTAAGCATCTGCCCCCCAGGAATAACTGCCGCTAGATAAATCCACTCGTCAGCCACAGGCAACTGCACCACGGCCACAGGACTGGCATCACTGGGTTGTATGAGGGCAAAGCGTTTCCATTTAAGGGGTAAATCAACCATGAGGTTGGATCCAGAGAGTATCTTTAAATCGTCAAAATCAACAAATTGAATATCCAGCCCTTTGACCTGCCCCATTTGCGCAACGATACTACTACTTAATTGTGCCCGAACTAGTTGGGAAAAATCTGTCTGTGAAATTGTTTGCAATGCAATATGTTGTTTGTTGACTGAGACAAAAAATCGAGTACCACCCATATCCCGTAATTGATCCAACACGATATGACGGTATTGATCAGGTAACTTTTTAAAAAACTGCACCGTTTGACCAATGCGCGAACCCATGGTTTGTGAGACATTGATCAAGCGATTATGTTCTGTGGTTTTTAACTGAGAAACCCACAACCAAGTGCCAAACACCTGCGCAATTAAAATACCTAAAAATAGCACAATGGTGACTCGTGCCATGATTGAATTAGGGATGATCTGGTTCCAACGGCGGGTTAAAATGTTCACCCAAGCACCAACACATAACCCTTACCACGCACGCTTTGAATGCTATCTTCGGCCACCAGATTGAGCTTATTGCGTAACCGGCTAATGCTTGTGTCTATTGAACGATCAAATGGTTGTGCATTGCGACCATGAAGCACTTGGCAAATGGCATCACGACTTAGTACCTCACCTTGGTGCTGGCACAACAAGCTAAGCAAATCAAATTCTGCTCCGGTCAGTGAAAGCACCGTGCCCGAAAAAGTAGCACTGCGCTTAAGGCTATCTATTTGCAGCTTGGGTTGCTTTGATTCGATATCTTGGTCATGATTTTGACCCTGCACTCGCCGCAATAAGGCCTTAATTCGAGCGAGTAATTCACGTGGGTTAAAGGGTTTGCCCATATAATCGTCGGCGCCTAGCTCTAAGCCTAAAATGCGATCTAAATCATCACTGGCCGCAGTAAGCATGATGACCGGCAAACTGGAGGTCTGACGCAAATTTCGACACACATCAAGCCCATCCATGCCCGGCAAGCCAATATCGAGCACAGCTAGGTCAAAATGTGTCATATCTGCTTGTAGAAAACTCTCTCCGTCAGCAAAGCCCACGACCTCAAAACCCTGTTGGCTAAGGTACTGGCTTATTAGCTGGCGAATTTCTTCGTCATCGTCAATCAGCGCTAAAGTTTGCATCATTAAATAGAATCACAAAAAGTTTAAAAAAATTGAAAGCAGGCTAAACAGATTTCAGGATAATCAAACCGCCATTACTAATATCATGATAATAAAGCAATAGGCAAACTTTTGCTTATCCAATACCTCATTTTAACTGACGTTAGTGCGCATTAAAAAACCCTTGTATTGAAGCTATAATCTGCTTCAGTGCTTCATCATCGATGTCCATATGCAAGACAACACGTGTATTGTGCCCTGTCACAGTGAGGGCAATACCTTGCAGCGCCAAATGATCAGCTAAAGCAGACATCTGTATAGATTGCAAAAACAACATATTGGTTTGCACTCTAGACCTATCAAAATGCAACCCTTTTATACCTTCAAGTGCGCTGGCAAGCTCTTGAGTGCGGCGATGATCCTGCACTAAACGGTCTAAATTATGCTGCAAAGCATACCTTCCTGCTGCCGCAATAATGCCCGCTTGACGCATACCTCCGCCTAACATCTTACGCAGCCGCCGAGCTCTTTCGACAATCACCTGAGAACCGACTAACACCGACCCCAGTGGCGCACCTAAACCTTTAGACAAGCACACAGAAACCGTGTCTATAGACTGCACTAAGCGCGCTGGAGGTAGGTTTTGAGCTACCGCCGCATTCATTAATCTAGCGCCGTCCATATGGGTGGAAAGGCCATGATACTGAGCACGTTCTACCAAAGCATCAATATGGCTTTGCTCCTGAATACAGCCTGATACCGTATTTTCTAGACACAACAAGCGCGTTATTGGCTGGTGGTAGTCGTTTGGCTTCACAGCCACACTGAGTTGTTCAAGATCAAAACGGCCATAGAGATCCGTGGTGAGTGCATGCATAGCCACACTGCCTAACACGGTGACTCCCGCAGCTTCATCACAATGAATATGGTACTGCTCTCCCACCAAAGCCTCTTCTCCCCTTTGGCAATGAGCCAGCACTGAAGCCAGATTACTCATGGTGCCACTGGGTAAAAATAAGCCCGCTTGCTTACCCAATAGTTCAGCAGCCTCATGCTCAAGGGCATTAACATTAGGGTCATCTCCATAAACATCATCTCCCACTTGGGCAGCAGCCATCACTTGGCGCATAGCTTGGCTTGGCCGAGTCACGGTATCACTGCGCAGATCAATGGTGATTGGGACCACTGGTGATGTGGTAGAAGGATTTATAGACGGATCTAAGGACGGATAGTGAGACGCCATAAAGTAAACCTATTTTTCTAATATACGAGTGTTGACGAGTTAAAGCTTATAATAACCGAGCACGACAATACCACTTAAAAGGCAAACCATTAGCAGCCTTTAATAACCTCATAACAGGCACCCATGGTGTGATAATCTGTTTTTCCTGCTGGGCTTTTAAGATTATCATAGGCACTGTTGTCACTCCTTAGTATTCGATACCAAGCGCCATGTTCATGGTCGATAAAATGTTCCCACGCGTAAGCCCATAATCTGTCATACCAGTCCCAGTATACTTGCTTACCTGTTGCGCGAGCTAACAGAGCCGCTGCAGCCAATGATTCAGCCTGCACCCAAAAGTACTTATCAGCATCACACACTTCCCCGCTAGGAGAAAAACCATAACAAATACCACCATCCTTGTGATCCCAGGCTTTTTCTAGGGCTTGGTCAAATAACGCTTGCGCAGTTTCTAAGAGCCACGCAGTTGGTTTATATCGGTCTATGATCAACAGCAATTTAGCCCACTCTGTGAAGTGT
The DNA here is from genome assembly GCF_047730065.1 of Candidatus Njordibacter sp. Uisw_058. Taxonomy (GTDB): domain Bacteria; phylum Pseudomonadota; class Gammaproteobacteria; order Pseudomonadales; family Balneatricaceae; genus Njordibacter. Next base: position 470,518 of record NZ_CP159829.1, on the reverse strand, counting down.
CCTGGTTGGTAACCCCACGGGCGAAAAAGGTTTTTTGGGTCGTGTTTATTGTAATTCCAATCCGCTTGCCAGGCTTTGTCATAATGCTCCCAAATTTGGCCACCAGTGGTTTGAGTTTGACGCACACAGATATTATATCCTAGCATCAATGCACGTTCTAAATAAGGCGCATGAGCCGTGGCCTCAAAAGCAGCGATAAGTGCTTCACACGAATGCATATTAGCGTTTTGGCCACGATAAGGTGAAAGTGTTTGCCAGTCTAAACTGGCTTCATCGGCATAAAGACCCTGCTCAGGTCGCCAAAAGTGCTGCTCCATAAGCACAAAGGTTTCATGCAAATAAACTTCAGCCTCAGTAATACCTGCTTTAACAGCAGAAGCATATGCCAACAGGACAAATGCTAAACCATAGCAATGATTAGTTTGGTCTACTGGCTGACCGTCTATAATCAACCAAGTGTAACCCCCGCTGTGAGGGTTGAGGTGGGCGGTGCGCAGATAATCTAAACCATGGCGCGCAGCAGCAAGGTACTCAGCATTATCAAAATAACGAGCGGCTTCACAGTAATTAAAGATAAACCGTGTACTGCTAACTAAGTGCCTAGTTTGACTATCGTAGATGCTGCCGTCATCACGGAAATGATGGAAAAAACCACCTTTGGGATCAATTGCGCGAGGATGATAAAAATCCATGGTGCTTTGTATATGCTGAGCCAGAAAATTGGCACTGCGAAAACTGGGGTGTTGAGTGGGGATCATGGATAAAACTCAAATGGTTAATCAATGTATTTTGACAAAGGCGATAGCCAGTTAGCTTAATTGGGTGGCACTTCTGGCTCTAGTTGCTCCGCTTGAGGGACATCATCTTGGTGCCAATACCCAATTAAAATACCCACTTGTTCAGCCTTATTCAACTGTTTACCGAACGTTTCCTGACTTACGGTCACACGGTTTTTTAGTCCAGCTGACCAATCTAGCATCTGTTCGCTAAGTTGTCCCCGAATGGCGCTGTAGCCTGTATCTCTGCCTAAGTCAGAAAATTCCTGTGGGTCTTCTTGTAAGTTAAACAACATGGGTTTGAAACCCAAGCAATGGACGTATTTGTAACGCCCATCATAGAGCATGGTCATGCGGGCATTATGCATCGAACGGCCTAAATCTTGGGCAAAATTCATGACCCCATAATCACATTCTGACACCACACAAGCTCGATTAATAATCGCTGTTTGATGCAGAATAGGCAACAAAGATTGACCCTCTAGCCAATGCCACTGTGGTTCGCCACCAGCCCACTCGACAAAGGTGGGCACCAAATCTATGGCGCACACTAAATCATCACATGTGATACCACGGCTGACATCAGCTGTTGGGCTTGGATCCATAATAAGTAAAGGCACACGGGTCACTGCATCATGGAAGAGATCTTTTTCGGCGAGCCAATGATCACCGAAGAAGTCTCCATGATCAGACGTCAACACAATCATGGTGTGCTGACTTTGGCCTTGTTGCTCTAAACTTTCAAATAGCCGACCTAAGTTATCATCAATTTCCTTAATGAGTCCGTAATAGGTTGGTAGGGCATGGTTGCGATAGTCGTCTTGAGCATAAGTCTGACTTTGCGGCAAATCCATAAAAGCCTGATAAATAGGGTGCGCATTAGTTTTTTGAGATGCACATTTACTGGCTTGCGGTAAATCCATACCACGATACATTTGATGATAAGGGGCTGGAGCTGCCAAAGGCCAATGAGGTTTAATATAAGACACATGCAAGCACCAATTTTGGGGTCCCATATGTTGTATCATTTCGATCGCACGATCTGTGGTATAGGCCGTTTCAGAGTGAACTTTATCGACTCTTGCAGGGAGGTGGCCATATTTTAAAAACATGCCGTTACGCAGAATGCCATCCTCATCCTGCATCGCATTCGCATGGGTTACCCAAGGGTTTTTTGCTGCATACCCATGCTTACGCAGGTACTCAAAGTAAGCGGGTGTGCCTGTGCCATAACCACCAGCAACACCCACCGTATGCAAACCATCATCATGTTCACCTTGGCCAAAGCCTGCGTTACTCAAAAATCTTCCTAACTCTGACTGAGGTTCGATGCCTAAACGATTCATACCGGCCATATCTGGCTTCATGTGGGTTTTACCCATCAGGTAGGTGCTCATATCGCAAGCCGCTAAATGATCTGCTAGGGTTAGTTCGTCGAGCCGATTAGGCCAACCATTCCATGTTGCACCATGAGAGCGCACATGCCGCCCAGTGTAATAAGAAGCACGAGAGTTACCACAACTGGTGCCTTGAACATAGCAGCGGTTAAATTTCACACCCCGGTTGGCCAGGCGATCTATATTAGGTGTGCCCAGCACAGTGTTTCCATAGCAAGACAAAGCATCAGCTCTAAGCTGATCTAACATAATGAAAAGTATATTTTTTTGCGTCACAACAATTCCTCTGGCTGCCTTTTGATAACCAAGTTTTGACGCTCTTCAATACTAAGCATTATTTAAACGCTTGGTAACGGTTTGGGTTTACCTTGAGCATCAACCGCCACAAAGGTAAACATACCCTTTGTCACCTTTGCAACTGTGTCACTGTGGTGACGCCTAACCCACGCCTCCACATGCACAGTGATGGAGGTATTGCCTCGCTTGGCTACACTGCAATAACAACTTAAATCATCACCCACATAAACAGGTTTGTGAAACGTCATAGCATCCACAGCCACGGTAACTACTCGGCCTTTGGCAACATGGGCAGCAAACACTCCACTGGATATGTCCATCTGGGACATAATCCACCCACCAAATATATCACCGTCGGGGTTAGCGTCTGCAGGCATAGCGATGGTGCGTAAAGATGGGTTACCAGCAGGCATCTGGGCTGAATTAACGACAGGCTTAGTTATAGGTTCAGCTATAGGCTCAGTGGTAGGGTTATTTAAGGGATTAGGCACTGGATTCGCCACGGTTAGTTATACCTTACATAATAGTGGTTTAATAGTTTCAATAATAACACTCAAAGAGAGATTTCCCACACACATACACTGCCAATTTTTTGCTACGTTAAAGTCTTAGTTTTAGCCGTCTGCGTATTTTATTGTAAATCATAACCTAAAGCCGTATTTTTTAGGTATATTGAAAATAAATTAACTTAAGGTATTGTCATATTATGTTTTCACGTCCTATTGTGCGTTGTTTAATACTTTTATGTTTTGCTGTGTCGGCGTCTCAGACCGCTCTAGCGTCCTGCGCTCCGTGGCTTAAGCACGACCTGAAACAACTCCATTCGGGTAAACCGTTAGATGTTTGTGCTGTTACTGCGGGTAAACCATTGTTACTGGTTAATACAGCGAGCCGCTGTGGCTTTACTGGACAATTTGAAGGCTTAGAAGAATTACACCAAACCTACAAAGACCAGGGCCTCATTATTATTGGGTTCCCTAGCAACTCCTTTAATCAAGCTGCCGCCAATGAAGAAGAAGCGGCTAAGGTCTGCTTTTTTAATTTTGGTGTGACTTTTTTAATGACCCAAACGATGCAAGTTACAGGGTCGAATGCACACCCCATATTTCAGCACTTAATCGCAGCAGAAGGCGAACCTAGCTGGAATTTTAACAAGTATTTAGTGGATAAAGACGGTCAAGTTATTGATCGGTTTAGGCAATGGACATCGCCAACATCTCGCGCGATTAGTAAGGCGATAGAAGCCCAACTATGAGCCGAAAGCAGGCCCAACCTTCTGCCCTGACAAGCACTCAGTGCTACTGTCAATCAGGGCATAGTTTTGAATCCTGCTGCCAACCCGTGCTTACCAAAGATCAATACGCTGAAACTGCAGAAATGCTAATGCGTTCACGCTATACGGCCTTTTGCCTGCATAATCAAACCTACCTGCTTGAGACTTGGCATCTTAGCACCCGCCCTAAAAGTATAGAGTTTCATACTCAGCAGCTGTGGCTGGGCCTTAAAGTAGTCACTACTCAAGGAGGCGGCTTAGAGGATGCAGAGGGACAAGTTGAATTTATTGCACGATATAAAATTCAAGGTAAAGCCTATTGTTTGCATGAATGCAGTGAATTTTTACGACAAGATCAGCGTTGGTATTACACTCAGGGTAGGCTTTTTTATCATTAGATCAGCTTGGATAATCGTTACGTAAGGGTGTTTTGGAAATGCTAATCAAGCTTGAGGGGTATGGTGTGCTTGAAGCACAGCGTCAAGTCTGAGGCACGGCCAGATTATTAAGTTTTGCCGTGGTTATTCCATTAAAACGCTATTTTGAAGAAAATGGCGCGCCCGAGAGGATTCGAACCTCTGACCGCTCGGTTCGTAGCCGAGTACTCTATCCAGCTGAGCTACGGGCGCTCAAAAAATGGCGGAGAGGGAGGGATTCGAACCCTCGGTACCCGTTTAAAAGGTACGGTTCCTTAGCAGGGAACTGGTTTCAGCCACTCACCCACCTCTCCGCAGAGAGCGCGTATATTACCCTAACCTTTTAGTAAATAAAAGGCTTAAACTTCAATTCTCTTGAATGTTTTAGTTACTCGCCTTATTTTTTCCCAAACGGAAAACCACCACCTAATCCGGGCAGACCTCCGGGCATACTGGGGGGCATTCCAGGCGGCATTCCGCCTGCTCCACCACCCATGCCCGGTGGCATTTGTCCTTGCAAACCACGCATCATTTTTTGCATGCCACCCTTGCCTGACATCTTCTTCATCATCTTTGCCATTTGTTTGTGCTGTTTGATCAAACGGTTGATGTCTTGGATCTGGGTACCAGAACCCGCTGCAATGCGGCGCTTACGGGAACCATTAAGAGAATCTGGCAGAGCACGCTCTTTGGGTGTCATGGAATTAATGATACATTCCATTTGATTAAAGTTCTTTTCTGCACCTGCGCTCGAAGCCGCTTGTGCCATACCGCCCATGCCTGGCATTTTATCTAGCAAACCCGCCATGCCACCCATATTTTTCATTTGCTGAAGCTGATCACGGAAATCTTCTAGGTCAAAGCCTTTGCCTTTTTTGATTTTTTTGGCGAGCTTTTCTGCCTTTTCTCTATCGACCTTTTGTTCTACTTCTTCGATCAGAGATAGTACATCACCCATGCCCAAAATGCGTGATGCAACTCGGTCTGGATGGAAAGGTTCAAGGGCTTCTACCTTTTCACCCACACCTAAGAATTTAATCGGTTTGCCCGTAATATGGCGCACGGAAAGCGCTGCTCCACCCCGAGCATCACCATCAGTTTTACTCAGCACCACACCCGTTAAGGGTAGTGCTTCATTAAACGCTTGTGCTGTATTGGCTGCGTCTTGGCCCGTCATGGCGTCAACAACAAACAGCGTTTCCACAGGAGCTAAAGTTGCATGAAGGGCTTTTACTTCTTCCATCATGGCCACATCAACTTGCATGCGACCCGCTGTATCAACAATCACCACATCATAGTGTTGCTGGCGAGCATGGTTAATGGCTTTTTCTGCGATAGCCACGGGTTTTTCCATGACCGTACTTGGAAAAAAGTGAGCACCCACTTCCTCAGACAGCGTTTGTAACTGCTTTATGGCGGCAGGACGATAAACGTCTACACTCACCAACATCACCGACTTCTTTTCCTTTTCCATGAGAAATTTAGCCAGTTTGGCCGCAGAAGTAGTTTTACCAGCACCCTGAAGACCCGCCATCAGCACAACCGCTGGAGGCTGAACAGCTAAATTAAGGCTCTCATTAGCAGAACCCATAATCGATTCAAGTTCTTGCTGAACAATTTTTACAAACACTTGGCCTGGACTTAAGCTACGACTAACTTCTGCACCTACAGCCCGAACTTTAATCTGCTCAATAAAAACCTTTACCACCGGCAAGGCGACGTCAGCTTCTAACAACGCCATGCGCACTTCACGCAAAGTTCCCTTAATATTGTCTTCTGTTAAGCGCGCTTGGCCACGGATGTGTTGTAACGTTTTACCTAAGCGTTCAGTTAAATTATCAAACATGTCAGTCTCTGTGAAACACCAAATAATAGGTCCTAGTATACCCTCGCTAATTCACTTTGGCCCTTAGTTTTAGTCTTTTTTCATATCAAGCCTAGGCAGGACTGCTTTGCTTCATTATGATGGGGTTATTAGCCGTACAAAAACAAACATCATGATTGCTTTAATAATTGGCCTTAGCGCAGTACTTTTTTACTTAGCAAGCGCTTGGACTCAAAATAGGACCCCTGCTCAACAAGCGTCCAAAAGAGCCTATGCCCTTAGCCTTGCAGCTTGGCTGTTACAGGGCTTGCATTTATATTTGGGGCTGTTCACTGAAGTAGGCCTTTTATTGGATTTAGGTGCTACTCTATCCCTCACTACATGGGCAGTAATTGGTGTCATTCTTATCAGCAGTTTACGCAATCCTGTGGCCAACTTGCTGATCTTTGCGGCACCTGCCGCTGCAGCGGCCATTGTGATCGATATTCTTAGTGTGCCTGCGTTTGAAGGCCGCCAATTTTCCTTGGGCATCTTGGTGCATATCTTCACCTCTATTCTGGCTTATGCCCTATTTGCCGTAGCAGCCTGTCAAGCTGTATTATTGATTTACCAAAATCGTCATTTGAAACACCACCAGTCTTCCCGCTTAGTTACAAGCTTGCCGCCTCTGCAAACGATGGAAAGCCTACTTTTTGAAGTATTGGCTACGGGGCAGATTTTGTTAAGTATGGCTTTACTGACAGGGTTTTTATTTTTAGATGATTTATGGGCACAACATGTGGCTCATAAAACCATCTTGAGTCTTGTAGCATGGTTCATTTTCACAATTCTTCTTTATGGGCATTACCGATTAGGCTGGCGTGGTCGCACTGCAATACGTTGGACCCTGTGGGGTTTTGGCAATTTAGCACTGGCTTTTTTTGGCACCAAAATGGTTTTGGAATTGCTTTTATAAAAACTCTGTACTTGACACGAAGCGCCTAAGGCATAAGAATTGACAGCCATAACTGATACGAGGTCACCCCCGCCTTGAGCGAAATCCCTTTAGGATACTTATTTTCTAGCCTAGCCTTCCTCATTTTATTGTCGGCATTTTTCTCCAGTTCAGAAACTGGCATGATGTCCCTCAATCGGTATCGCCTGCGCCACTTAGTTAAACAAAAACACCGAGGAGCCATGCGTGCGAGCCGGCTCTTAGATCGACCAGACCGCCTGATTGGCGTCATACTCATTGGCAACAATTTTGTAAACATTTTAGCCTCTGCTATTGCGACCATGATTGCTCTGCGCCTAATGGGTGATGCTGGAGTTGCCGTTGCTACGGCAATGCTCACTTTAGTAATCCTTATTTTTGCCGAGGTCACCCCCAAAACAGTGGCCGCAATTAAGCCTGAGCAGGTGGCTTTTCCTGCTTCTTTAATTCTGTCGCCCTTACTTAAACTGCTTTACCCCTTTGTATGGTTGGTTAATACCATTTGTAATGGCCTACTGCGCATGCTTGGTTTTAATGCTGCAGCCAAGGTCAGCGATCACCTAAGTTCAGAAGAGTTACGTACCATCGTGCATGAAGCGGGGGCGCTCATTCCAAGGCGCAATCAATCCATGTTGTTGAGCATATTGGATTTAGATACAGTGACAGTGGAAGATATTATGATTCCCCGCAACGAAATTGTGGGGATTGATATTAACGACGACATTAGTACGATTTTAAATACCATCAGTCAAAGCCCACATACACGCATACCCTTATACCAAGAAGAACTAAATAATGTGGTAGGTATGGTGCACGTAAGGCAAATACTGCCTCTAATGTACGCAGAAAAACCATCTAAGGAGGAGTTTTTGGCCTTGGCGCAAGAGCCTTATTTCGTGCCTGAAAGCACTCCTTTGAATACTCAATTGCTAAACTTTCAAAAGCGTAAATATTGGGTGGCTTTGGTGGTGGATGAATATGGTGACATTCAGGGACTAACCACACTGGAAGATATTTTAGAAGAAATTGTAGGTGACATGGCCGAAGAACAAGACCTTGAAAATGACGACATCCATGCTCAGGAAGATGGTTCGTTTTTCATTGATGGCACGACTACCGTGCGTGACATCAACAAGGCTCTTACTTGGTCCTTGCCCATTGATGGGCCTAAAACACTCAACGGTTTAATCACTGAAAGACTCGAAGAGATACCGCAGTTTAATGTGTGTTTAAAACTGGGAGAGTACCATCTTGAGACGGTTCAGATTAGAGGCAACTTTATTAAGACAGTGCGCTTACACCGCGTAGAGGTGACTGTAGAAGAGGTGCATTAAGGCTGCACAATGGTGACAAATGGACTGGCCAGTTCGCGTTCGCGCACATTGGCTAACACTTGTTTACGGCCATCTTCGTCTAAGCGCATCCAAGCGACAATTTCGTCCCCTGATCGATAACAGCCCTGGCAGATGTCGTCATCATCTAAATAACAAATGTTGACACAGGGGGAAGCAATGGTTTTTCCTGACACTGTTAAGCATCCTTTTGCTGGGTGTATAGATCAATACGCGCATCGTAAACTAAATTAACAAATTCAGCCAGAATAAAGGCGGTCATACCCCAAATACGATACTCATCATAATAGAAACTTGGCACCTGTTTAACTCCCTTTGCAAGCGGTAAAGCATCCATCTGCGGCTTCGTATCTACAAAAAATCTCAAAGGGACCGTGAATATGCGATCTAATTCTCCAAGATTAGGCATCAGTTGATTGACCACCGAAGTTGGCACAACACCAATCACAGGCGTCACCACAAACCCTTGTCTGGATAACACCTGCCCCATTTTTCCAACCACTGCCACGGCTTCTGGTTTGAGTGCCACTTCTTCATAGGCTTCTCTCAATGCAGTGGCGACTAGGTCGGCATCGTCAGGGTCTGCCTTACCACCTGGAAAAGCAATCTGGCCTTTATGAGTGGGCAAATGTTGTGCCCTGCGCGTGAGGATCACCTCAGGATTATGCTTATCGTCAGTGATCGCCACCAACACTGCTGCTGGGGTTTGTAAGTCTGCAATGAGTGTTCGAGGCTGATATTGTGATAATTTTTGGGTAATAAACTGATGCATTGGTTTGAATCTACAATTCCTTGTTTCTAGTGAAGAGTGTTTATCTTACAATAAACACATCAGTTAAGTGAGAGGTGCAAAACATATCATGAAATATTGTAGCCATTGTCGTGCTTTAGTAAGCTTTATTGTGCCCGAAGGTGACAATCGTCAGCGTTATGTCTGTGACGAATGTGAATTTATTTTTTATGAAAACCCTCGCATTATAGCGGGCACTATTCCCATCTTTGAAGGCCAAGTATTATTGTGCAAGCGTGCCATAGAGCCCCGGCTAGGTTACTGGACTTTGCCCGCAGGCTTCATGGAAAATGGCGAGACAACTCAGCAAGCAGCTCTTAGAGAGACCTACGAAGAAGCCTATGCAACCCCTCAACTTGGGGCTTTGTTCAGTGTATGCAACCTGTCCAAAGGTAATCAAGTACACCTTTATTACTTAGCTGAAATGACCGTGGCTGAGTATGGCTCTGGTCCAGAAAGCTTAGAAGTTGAACTCTACAATGAGGCTGATATCCCTTGGCATGATCTGGCTTTTGGTACCGTAACTGAAACCTTAAAGCGTTATTTTGAAGACCGCAAGCAGGGGCTTATGCAACTTCACCATATGGATTTCTGATACTAATGTGTCATTAATAATGACCACTAACTCAACGACTTAACCCTGTAGGAATGGATTCGTAAGACGCTCAGAACCGATGGTAGACATTGGTCCATGGCCTGGCACAAATTTGACGCTGTCTTGCAGTACGAGTAGTTTTGTTTTGATGGCTTCAATCAATGTGGCATGGTCTCCTTGAGGGAAGTCTGTGCGCCCTATTGAACCTTGGAACAACACATCACCCACAAACAATAAACCTTGATCTTGGTGATGAAACACCACATGGCCTGGGGTGTGCCCCGGGCAGTGCAACACATCTAAGGTTTCATCACCCACGCTAACTTGGTCTCCCTGATGCAGCCAGCGCGAGGGTATGAAAGATTTGGCTTCTGGGAACTGGAACATGCGGCTTTGATCGGCTAGACCATCAATCCAAAATTGATCACCTTCATGGGGACCAATAATAGGCAGGCCTTTATCTTCAGACAATTGACCTGCAGCGCCTGCATGATCAATGTGAGCGTGGGTCAATAAAATCTGTGTCAGTTGCACCCCATGTGCTGACACTCGTTCTAACAAACGGGGTGATTCTCCACCAGGGTCAACTAAGGCCGCTTGCATGGTTTCATCACACCATACTAGACTGCAATTTTGCTGAAACGGTGTGACTGGGATGATTTCAAACTGTAATGCCATGATTATTTACTCAAAGTTAACTCGCACGCTTTAACCTACCCATACACGGGCATTGCGGAAGATTCTCATCCATGGCCCGTCCTCACCCCAAGCTTTGTCTACCCATGAGTTAGTACAACTGCGGTACACTCTTTCAGGATGGGGCATCATGATGGTCACACGGCCATTAGCTGCCGTAAGCCCAGTAATGCCATTGACTGAGCCATTGGGATTAGCTGGATACTCTTCTGTGACTTGGCCATAACCATCAACGAACCGAAGAGCGACCTTTTGCTCACAGATTTGACGCTGTTCGTCACTGGAAAATTCTGCATGACCTTCACCATGGGCAATGGCAATGGGCATATGTGACCCTGCCATCCCTTGTAATAAAATTGAATCATTGTCTTGTACTTGCACCAGCGCCGTTCGGCCCTCAAATTGCTCTGATTGGTTGCGCACAAAGTGCGGCCAATGGTCACTCCCAGGAATTAATTCGTGCAAGTTAGACAACATTTGGCAACCATTACACACCCCCAAGGCAAAACTATCTTCTCGCTGAAAGAAATCACTAAACGCTTGGCGCGCTAAGGGGTTAAATAAAATGGACTTGGCCCATCCCTCACCCGCACCCAATACGTCTCCATATGAGAAGCCGCCACAGGCAACCAACCCTTTAAATTCACTTAGAGCACGACGCCCCTCTAAAATGTCACTCATGTGCACATCAACACAATCAAAACCAGCCTTCACAAAAGCAGCAGCCATTTCAAGCTGACCGTTAACGCCTTGTTCGCGCACTATGGCAACCCGTGGACGCTGGCCACTGGCAATTAACTCAGCAGCCACATCCTCATTACTGTCAAAAGTGAGAAGCGAGTTTAGGCCTGGGTTGTTCGCGTCTAATAAGGCATCGTATTCTTGTTGTGCACAATTGGCATTGTCTCGCATGGCTTGCAGGCGAAAGCTTGTATGCGCCCAAGTGCGATGAATCTGCGTTCTTGAGTCCGTTAAGACGGTTTCACCTTTAATCGTGAACCTAATTTGGTCATCTGTGTTGAGGGTGCCGATTACTCGGCTTTGTTCTGCCAAACCGCAGGAGCTGAGTTGGCGCAACACCTCAGCACTGTCGGCACTTTTAACTTGCAACACCACACCCAATTCTTCATTAAACAGCCAAGCCAATAAATCATCAGCATCACTAATGAGATCAGCACATTCAATATCCACACCGACATGACCCGCTAGGCACATTTCCACTAAGGTGGTGTACACACCCCCATCAGAACGATCATGATAGGCGAGTAATAAACCATCTTCATTAAGTCCTTGTACGGCACTAAACAAGCCTAATAGGTCATCTGCATCGTCTAAATCTGGACAGTGATCACCTAACTGACTGTATACCTGTGCTAAACAGGAGCCACCTAAGCGGTTTTTCCCATTGCCTAAGTCAACTAAAATAAGAGCAGTTTCACCTGTATTACTCACTAACTGAGGGGTTAGGGTCTTACGCACATCAGCCACGGGTGCAAAACCAGTAATGACCAAAGACACCGGTGAGGTCACGCTCTTATCAATATCACCATCACGCCATACAGTGCGCATAGACATAGAGTCTTTGCCCACAGGAATAGAAATGCCTAGGGCTGGACATAATTCCATGCCCACGGCTTTGACCGTATCGTATAAGTTTGCATCTTCACCGGCATAGCCTGCTGGAGACATCCAATTAGCAGACAGACGAATATTACTGATCTGCTCAATTTGCGCACAGGCCATATTGGTAATTGTTTCACCAATGGCCATGCGACCTGAAGCAGGCCCATCAATTAAGGCCAATGGCGTGCGCTCACCCATGGCCATGGCTTCACCCGTAGTTGAGTCTAAGGCGGTGGTAGTGACCGCACAATTGGCCACAGGCACTTGCCATGGACCAACCATTTGTTCACGGGCCACCATGCCCGTAATCGATCGATCACCAATGGTGATCAAAAAACCTTTGCCTGCTACTGTAGGCAAATGCAGCACGCGCCTCACTGCTTCAGGCAAATCCACATGAGACAGATCTAAGGCAGGTAGTTCAACCTCTTGTCGCTTTACATCCCGATGCATTTTAGGTGGTTTACCAAATAATACAGACATAGGCAGATCCACAGGTTGATCAACAAAGTCTGTGTCACCTAAGGATAAATGGTGCTCTTGAGTGGCTTCTCCTACCACTGCATAAGGACAACGTTCGCGCGCACATAGGGCCGTGAAAACATCCATATTTTTTGGTGGCACCGCCAGCACATAACGTTCTTGAGCTTCGTTGCACCAGATTGCAAGCGGCGACATGCCAGGCTCATCATTATTGATATTGCGCAACTGAAATGCTCCACCACGGCCACCATCCTTAACTAATTCTGGGAAGGCATTGGATAAGCCACCTGCACCTACATCGTGTATAAAACTGATGGGGTTATGATCACCCATTTGCCAACAGCGGTCGATCACTTCCTGACAGCGTCTTTCTAGTTCTGGGTTATCACGCTGCACCGAGGCAAAGTCTAAGTTTTCAGCACTCGCTCCTGAGTCCATGGAAGAAGCAGCGCCACCACCCAGACCAATTTGCATGGCTGGACCACCTAGACAGATCAATTGATCACCCACTCCCACCTCACCTTTTTCTACATGGTTTGCACGAATATTACCCATGCCCCCTGCGATCATGATTGGTTTATGATAACCACGAATGTCTGGGCCGTTGATGCCTGCAACTTGAGCTTCATAGGTGCGAAAATAACCATTTAAGGCTGGACGGCCAAATTCATTGTTAAAGGCTGCGCCACCAATAGGCCCTTCTAACATAATGTCTAAGGCAGACGCAATGCGATCAGGTTTGCCATAATCTACTTCCCAAGCCTGTTCAAACTCAGGAATACGCAAGTTAGATACACTGTAACCCGTAAGGCCTGCTTTGGGCTTAGAGCCCTTTCCAGTGGCACCCTCGTCACGTATTTCTCCACCAGAACCTGTGGCTGCGCCTGCAAAAGGAGCAATGGCAGTGGGATGGTTATGGGTTTCAACCTTCATCAATAGGTGAATTTCTTCCTCATGATAAGCATATTGCTGATTTTCTGATTGAGGGAAGAAACGACCCGCTGTATGACCTTTGATCACTGAGGCATTATCGATGTAGGCTGATAGGACACCCTCACCATTAAGCTCATTGGTATTCTTAATCATCTTAAACAACGACAAGGCTTGATCTTCACCATCAATAGACCAGCTTGCATTAAATATTTTATGGCGACAATGTTCCGAATTAGCTTGGGCAAACATCATCAATTCAACGTCTGTTGGGTTGCGGCCCAATTCGACAAAGGCTGTCACAAGGTAATCAATTTCATCCTCAGCTAAAGCCATACCCAAGCTTATATTTGCCTTAACCAGAGCCTCGCGCCCCCCATGTAAAATATCAATCCATGCTAGAGGCGCCGGTTGAGTTTGCACAAACAAGCCTTTAGCCTGATCTAAGGAAGTTAACGTTTGTTCTACCATGCGATCATGCAATAGGGCTGCTGCCAGAGTATATTCTTCAGCCGACAAAGACTGCGATGTAATCAGATAAAAAGCCGTACCGCGCTCTATGCGTTTGACTTGCTGCAAACCACAATTATGAGCAATATCTGTTGCCTTACTAGACCAAGGTGAAATAGTACCTAAGCGGGGAATCACCAATACTAGGTGGTCACTGAGGTTTTGTACCGGCACATTGGGGCCATAGCGCAGCACTTTATTGAGCTTGTCGACGTCAAGGTCAGTCAAATCCCCATCAACCAAAACAAAGTGCATAAACTCAGCATAGACAGCTTCAATATTAGGCAGCGCATCTTGTAAACGAGTTAGTAGACGTTGATTACGAAAGTCAGATAGAGCGGGTGCACCGCGAAGAATTAACATTTGTGGCCTCTAGAGAACTGCTTCTTTGGATTGATCTGTAATGGAATTAGAATTCGCTTTATCAGCTTTGTTAGCTTTGTGTTGTTTGCGTCGCTGTTTAAAAAAATTGCTCAACATCCTACCCGATTCATCAGCCAGAACGCCTGATATAACCTGCACACTATGGTTGAAATAGGGCTGTTCTAACAGCTGCATTTGGCTCACTACAGCTCCCGCCTTAGGTTCACTCGCTGCATACACAAGTCGTCGAATACGCGCATGGATAAGAGCGCCCACGCACATAGTGCAAGGCTCAAGTGTGACATAAAGATCGCAGCCACTCAGACGGTGATTGCCTAAAGTTTGCGCAGCTTGACGCAAGGCTATAATCTCAGCATGACCACAGGGATCATGTAAATTAATGGTTTGGTTATAACCTTGGCCAATAATCTGACCATCACATACCACTAGCGCACCCACAGGCACTTCACATATTTGCTCCGCTTGGGTTGCCAAAGCAATGGCTTGTTCCATAAATTCTAGGTCTATCAAGGTGGCGCTGTCGGTGTTGACCTGCATGGTCTGATCTCTCAAGTTTACTGAGCCCTTATTCCCACTCAATGGTACACATCGAATAGGTCATTGATTTTATTGTATTTTATTTTCACTATGTAAGTGCTTTGTAAGTAGATGGCTCAATCTTCAATCAACCTTTTTCCAAAACTGATTACTTCATCTTCACTGTAGCCAACTGCCTTATAAAAGTTTATCGCTTCTTTGTTATCTGCTCTGATTTGAAGGTTTATTTTTGGGCAGCCTTTATCAACAAGTATCTTCTCTCCAAATTCTAACAACTGTTTTCCAAAGCCACTTTTTTGGTATTTAGGAAGAACTGCCAAGTAGTTTAACCATCCTCTATGTCCATCATAACCAAACATAGCGGTAGCAATTATTTTGTTTGAGAGTTCACCGACAAAAAACAAATCTTTTTGTATGTTTACTTTACGCTCAATATCTAATTTTGGGTTATTCCAACTTCTTATCAAACCGCACTCTTCCCAAATATGAATGATGTCTTCCATATCTGTATGCTCATAAATTCTTATGTTTAATTCTATTGATATTTTTTCAGCCATTTCTACGTTTCGCAATTGTTCCTATAGTTTGTAGGTTTCTTTGTAACACCGAAAAAATAACCTCATTTTATCAACGGCTTAACTTTTCATAATTTTGTCACTATAAATTTTTTAGTAAATACTTTCAATGACTTAAATATACTTCATCATTCCCACTCAATAGTGGCAGGGGGTTTACTGGAAACATCATAGGCAACCCGAGAGATACCTGCTATTTCGTTAATAATTCGACCCGAGACTTTTTCCAATAGTTCATAGGGAAGGTGGGCCCAACGAGCGGTCATAAAGTCGATTGTTTCTACCGCTCTTAGACTAACTACCCACTCATAGCGACGTCCATCACCCACCACACCTACAGATTTGACGGGTAGGAAGACCACAAAGGCTTGACTGGTTTTTTGGTACCAGCCCGATGTATGTAATTCTTCCATGAAAATGGCATCAGCTAAACGCAGAATGTCGGCATATTCTTGTTTCACTTCACCTAATATGCGCACCCCAAGACCAGGACCTGGGAAGGGATGACGGTAAACCATGTTGTATGGTAAGCCAAGTTCTAAACCAATTTTTCGTACTTCGTCTTTAAATAATTCACGCAGTGGTTCCACTAACTCAAAAGCCATGTCAGCTGGCAAACCGCCCACGTTGTGATGGGATTTTATGACATGGGCCTTACCCGTTTCTGCAGCCGCGGACTCGATGACATCCGGATAAATAGTTCCTTGGGCGAGCCACTTCACATTGGTAATTTTAGTAGCTTCAGCATCAAATACATCGATAAAAGTATTGCCGATGACTTTACGTTTGGCCTCTGGATCTGAGACGCCCTTAAGGTTATCAAGAAACAATGCTTGTGCGTCTGCTCGAATGACTCGCACACCCATATTTTCAGCAAACATCTGCATTACTTGGTCGCCTTCATTAAGACGCAACAAACCATTGTCAACAAATACACACACCAGTTGGTCACCAATGGCCTTGTGCAGTAATGCCGCCACAACAGATGAATCTACGCCACCCGAAAGACCCAGCAATACGATGTCTTTGCCTACCTTATGACGCACAGTCCCAATGGCATCATCAATAATATTACTTGCAGTCCATAAACCTTCACAACCACAAATATCACTCACAAAACGTTCGAGAATCGCACCACCTTGGTTAGTGTGAGTCACCTCTGGATGAAACTGTAAGCCATAAAAGCGTTTTGCTTCATTACTCATGCCAGCAATAGGCGCACTATCTGTGGATGCCATGCAGGTAAAGTCTTCAGGCATCTGCGTGACCTTGTCACCATGGCTCATCCAAACGTTTAAACTGCATGTATCAGCCTGCAGGTCGTCATGAATGTCTTTAAGCAGTGCACCTGCTGTTTCTACTTGCACGTTGGCATAACCAAATTCGCGCT
Source organism: Candidatus Njordibacter sp. Uisw_058 (assembly GCF_047730065.1). Lineage (GTDB taxonomy): Bacteria > Pseudomonadota > Gammaproteobacteria > Pseudomonadales > Balneatricaceae > Njordibacter. The sequence goes on along the minus strand of NZ_CP159829.1, from coordinate 453,696 downwards.
CGTCTGATGCGCTAACCTTGCCCCCCAACTGCTCTGCCATGGTTTGCATACCATAACAAATGCCTAGCACAGGCACATTCATTTGAAAAACAACTGCCGGTGCACGCGGGCTATGAACTTCGGTCACAGACTCTGGGCCGCCAGCCAATATAATACCTTTAGGGGCAAAATCAAGAATCGCTTGCTCGTTCATGTCATAAGCACGGATTTCACAATAAACACCAATTTCCCGAACTCTACGGGCAATTAATTGTGTGTATTGGGAACCAAAATCCAAGATGAGAATCCGTTGTGCATGGATGTCCTGCATCGTGTGTCACTCCGTGAATGGGCTTTAGCTCTATGAGGAGTCTAGAACCGTGTTAATTAAAATCAGCAGCTAATTACTTAGCCAAGTTGATTAGTACGGCTTATTTAGCCCGATAGTTGGGCGCTTCTTTGGTAATTGTCACGTCATGAACATGGCTTTCTCTCATACCAGCACTAGTTATGCGGGTAAAAGTTGGAATGGTGCGCATTTGTTCCATATTGGCACAGCCTGTGTAGCCCATGCTGGCCCGCAAACCACCCATCATTTGATGCACAATCGCAGCCATGGGGCCCTTACATGCTACGCGACCTTCAATGCCCTCTGGAACAAGCTTCTCTACTCCCTCATCGGTACTTTGAAAATAACGATCACTAGAACCTTGGGTTTGACCCATGGCTCCAATCGAGCCCATACCACGATAAGCTTTATACGCGCGGCCCTGAAATAGTTCAACCTCACCCGGTGCTTCATCTGTTCCCGCCAACAAACTGCCAGCCATCACGACACTCGCGCCCGCGGCGATGGCTTTGGCTAAGTCACCAGAATAGCGTACGCCCCCATCTGCAATCACAGGAATACCACGGGGACTCATCACCGCTGCCACATTGGCTACTGCAGTAATTTGTGGCACACCAATACCCGCTACAATGCGCGTGGTACATATAGAACCGGGACCAATGCCTACTTTAACACCATCTGCTCCAGCATCAGCTAGGGCTTCAGCAGCCTCAGCGGTTGCAATATTTCCACCCACTACTTGCACGTGGGGAAAGTTTGCCTTAACCCAGCGAACCCACTCTATCACCCCCGCAGAATGACCGTGGGCGGTATCAACAATAATTAAATCAACCCCAGCCCCAACTAAGGCCGTGACCCGAGCTTCAGTTTCTGTCCCCGTACCTACTGCAGCACCCACTCGCAAGCTACCTTGTGCATCTTTACATGCATTGGGATAAGCTTTAGCACGGTACATATCTTTCACCGTCATCATGCCTTGCAGGGAAAAGTTTTCATCCACCACTAATACGCGCTCAATACGGTGCCTACGCAGTAAGTTACGCACCGTATCCTGATCTACTCCGGGTTCGACGGTGACTAAGTTGTCTTTGGTGGTCATAATGGTATCTACGCGCGCGTCAACATGGTTTTCAAAGCGCATATCACGACTTGTCACAATACCAACCAACAAACCATTATCCACTACCGGAAAGCCCGAAAAGCCTGTTTTGGCCGCCAAACTTTGTAGGTCTCCAACAGTCATGTCAGATGAACAGGTTACTGGATCTTTGACTACACCACTCTCATGCTTTTTAACGCGTAAAACTTGTTCGGCTTGCTCGGCAACAGTGAGATTTTTGTGAACGATACCAATGCCACCTTCTTGGGCAATGGCAATAGCCAAGCGTGCCTCGGTCACAGTGTCCATAGCAGCAGAGGCAAGGGGGATATTTAAAGGTAAGTCGCGGGCAATATGAGTTTGCAGGTGAACATCTTTGGGCAGCACCTCCGAATAACCGGGTACTAAGAGTACGTCATCAAACGTGAGGGCTTCTTCGGCAAGTCGTAGCATGGGTGCATCCTTTTAATAGGTGAAAGGAAACGCTACATTATACTGGAAAAACCTAGACCATGACCATAGGCCTAGGATCTTTTCTTAGTGCTTTTGGTGTATCATTTATAGCTAAATTCTATTGCTCAGATCAAGGCCTTACATGAGTAGTTCAGACACCCCCATTGAGCGTATTTGGCAAGTAAGCGAGCTAAACCACGCTGCCAGGACTTTGTTAGAAAGTCGCTTTGGTATAGTGACGGTTATTGGTGAAATTTCAGGCTTTACCGCAGCGCGATCTGGGCATTGGTACTTCCGTCTTAAAGATATGGACGGACAGGTGAGTTGCGCCATGTTTCGCAATCGTAATCTATATTGTGACTTTAGCCCAAAAGAAGGTGATTTGGTGCACTTCCAAGCCAAGGTTAGTATTTACCCTGGGCGCGGCGACTATCAACTCATTGGCGAAAAAATTCAGCTCGCAGGTAGTGGTAACTTGCAGCAGGCTTTTGTGGCCTTAAAGCAAAAACTGCTGGATGAAGGCTTATTTGAGGAACAACATAAGCGCGCTATTCCATCTCATTGTCAGCGCATAGCTGTTATCAGTTCCGCCGACGGTGCTGCTATTCATGACTTTTTGAAAGTATTACAACAACGCATGCCTAGTCTAGCTGTCGACCTATTACCAGTGACTGTGCAAGGCCCAAATGCCGCTTTTGAAAGTGCTAAAGCCATTGAACTTTGTAATCTTTTAGGTCAACACGACGTCATCGTAATCACCCGCGGTGGTGGCTCAATCGAGGATCTTTGGAGTTATAATGATGAGCATTTAGCTCGCACTATTTATGCCAGTCGCATTCCCACGGTGAGTGCTGTAGGTCACGAAACTGATTTTACCATTGCTGACTTTGCGGCAGATTGCCGCATGCCTACTCCCTCGGCAGCTGCCGAACTCGTCAGTCAAGACCAAGGTGAACTTGTCTACAGAGTGGGTCAACTTGAACGCCAGTTACGCCAACAGTGGCACAAACACCTGCAACATCAACAATTAGATGTCGCTCGTTTGCGCGCGTTGCTCAAACACCCAGGCCAATCTCTCAACGATCAAAGCCAACGCTTAGACCATATTCAAGCAAGGTTAGAACAGGCTGCGCTAAAGAACTTACAGACAAAGCATGGAAGGTATAATCAAAGGCAGGCTAGCCTGTTAAGTAGTAATCCAAATGTATTTATTAAGTCTCATACTCGCCATGTCATGCAGTTAAGTCAACGCTTAACAACGGCTCAGAAGTCATCATTAAGTCAACAATCACAAAGATTTTCGAGCCTTGCAACACAGCTTAATCAGTTAAGTCCACTGCACACTTTGTCGCGAGGCTATAGCGTCACCCAAAATGAACAAGGCACGGTCATCACAGAGACGGGGCAGATCAATGCTAAGCAAAAATTAAAACTTAGCTTAGTTGATGGTCATGCAATGGTTAAGGTTGAGCAGGTAGTACCACACTAACTAACTGTATAAGTAATTACATTGTGTGTATTGGTGGGTTTCGATGATGCTGCAAGAGACTACAGGATAAGCATCTGCTCCCCCTTGGCATGAAATATCGTTTCACCACCCATCTTGATGCTCCCCGCGGGCTAATTCAATACCTGCGCAGTTAGATTGCTTGGGTCCGTTAGGCTCACGCATGGCTTTTAAGCGCCCAATAAAAAAGCCTCAGTGCGTGAGCATTGAGGCTTTCTTATTAAATGAGGTGCTTGGCGATGGCCCGGCCCCACATCGAAGAGGCGGGTCGTTCAAGTGGCGCAAAGCCCTGCTTTGCCAAGTGCGCCAGTCTCACCCTACTAACACATGGTGTGCAGCAGCAAGCTGCGCTGTTGGTGTCCATGTGAGAGAAGTTCATCGTAACATCAGGGCTTTCAAGCGCCCAATAAAAAAGCCCCAGTGCGTGAGCATTGAGGCTTTCTTATTAAATGAGGTGCTTGGCGATGACCTACTCTCACATGGGGAAACCCCACACTACCATCGGCGCTAAAACGTTTCACTTCTGAGTTCGGAATGGGGTCAGGTGGTTCCATCTCGCTATGGTCGCCAAGCAAAAAAGGTGAATGAAGATCAATCAATCCTACAATCAATCTACATCCTTGAATCTGTGATATCCACTGTCTAGGTCCTACATCATGCGCTTATCAAGCACTTATCCTTCGTAAACTTAATCGTACTTCTTCGCTTGTACAACGCTTTTGGCGTTATATGGTCAAGCCTCACGAGCAATTAGTATTGGTTAGCTCAACACGTTACCGTGCTTACACACCCAACCTATCAACGTCCTAGTCTTGAACGGCTCTTTAGGGACTTAAAGTCCTGTGAGATCTCATCTTGAAGGGGGCTTCCCGCTTAGATGCTTTCAGCGGTTATCCTGTCCGAACGTAGCTACCCGGCAATGCCACTGGCGTGACAACCGGAACACCAGAGGTTCGTTCACTCCGGTCCTCTCGTACTAGGAGCAACTCTTCTCAAATCTCAAACGTCCACGGCAGATAGGGACCGAACTGTCTCACGACGTTCTAAACCCAGCTCGCGTACCACTTTAAATGGCGAACAGCCATACCCTTGGGACCGGCTTCAGCCCCAGGATGTGATGAGCCGACATCGAGGTGCCAAACACCGCCGTCGATGTGAACTCTTGGGCGGTATCAGCCTGTTATCCCCGGAGTACCTTTTATCCGTTGAGCGATGGCCCTTCCATTCAGAACCACCGGATCACTATGACCTACTTTCGTATCTGCTCGACGTGTCTGTCTCGCAGTTAAGCATGCTTATGCCATTGCACTAACCTCATGATTTCCGACCATGATTAGCATACCTTCGTGCTCCTCCGTTACTCTTTGGGAGGAGACCGCCCCAGTCAAACTACCCACCACACAGTGTCCTCGATCCGGATTACGGACCTGAGTTAGAACCTCAAACATACCAGGGTGGTATTTCAAGTTTGGCTCCACTGAGACTAGCGTCCCAGTTTCAAAGCCTCCCACCTATCCTACACAAATAGGTTCAAAGTTCACTGTGAAGCTATAGTAAAGGTTCACGGGGTCTTTCCGTCTAGCCGCGGATACACTGCATCTTAACAGCGATTTCAATTTCACTGAGTCTCGGGTGGAGACAGTGTGGCCGTCGTTACGCCATTCGTGCAGGTCGGAACTTACCCGACAAGGAATTTCGCTACCTTAGGACCGTTATAGTTACGGCCGCCGTTTACCGGGGCTTCGATCAAGAGCTTCGCCGAAGCTAACCCCATCAATTAACCTTCCGGCACCGGGCAGGCGTCACACCGTATACGTCCACTTTCGTGTTTGCACAGTGCTGTGTTTTTAATAAACAGTCGCAGCCACCTGGTATCTTCGGCCGCCAACAGCTTAGGGAGCAAGTCCCATCACCATCAGCGGCGTACCTTCTCCCGAAGTTACGGTACCATTTTGCCTAGTTCCTTCACCCGAGTTCTCTCAAGCGCCTTGGTATTCTCTACCTGACCACCTGTGTCGGTTTGGGGTACGGTCACTCAATATCTGATGCTTAGAAGCTTTTCCTGGAAGCATGGCATCAACCACTTCAGTCCTAATGGACCTCGTCATCACGCCTCAGCCTTAAAAAATCCCGGATTTACCTAAGATTTAAGCCTACACGCTTAAACGCGGACAACCAACGCCGCGCTGGACTAGCCTTCTCCGTCCCTCCTTCGCAATATTGAGTGGTGCAGGAATATTAACCTGCTTCCCATCGACTACGCTCTTCAGCCTCGCCTTAGGGGCCGACTCACCCTACCCTGATTAGCATTGGATAGGAAACCTTGGTCTTCCGGCGGGGGAGCTTTTCACTCCCCTTATCGTTACTCATGTCAGCATTCGCACTTCTGATACCTCCAGGATGCCTCTCAGCTTTCCCTTCAACGGCCTACAGAACGCTCCTCTACCACGCATGCAAGCATGCGTCCGTAGCTTCGGTGTATAGTTTGAGCCCCGTTATATCTTCCGCGCAGGCCGATTCGACTAGTGAGCTATTACGCTTTCTTTAAAGGATGGCTGCTTCTAAGCCAACCTCCTAGCTGTCTAAACCTTCCCACATCGTTTCCCACTTAACTATAACTTTGGGACCTTAGCTGACGGTCTGGGTTGTTTCCCTTTCCACGACGGACGTTAGCACCCGCCGTGTGTCTCCCGTGATTGCACTCATTGGTATTCGGAGTTTGCATCGGGTTGGTAAGTCGGGATGACCCCCTAGCCGAAACAGTGCTCTACCCCCAATGGTGAGACACGAGGCGCTACCTAAATAGCTT